>NVUB02000185.1 GCA_002401775.2 Ectothiorhodospiraceae bacterium | reverse complement strand
GTGCTAAGTGCTAAGTGCCAAGTGCTAAGTGCCGAGTGCCGAGTGCTAAGTGCCAAGTGCTAAGTGCTGAGTGCTGAGTGCTAAGTGCTAAGTGCTAAGTGCCAAGTGCCAAGTGCCAAGTGCTAAGTGCCGAGTGCCGAGTGCTAAGTGCCAAGTGCTAAGTGCTGAGTGCTGAGTGCTAAGTGCTAAGGGAGTTTCGAGGTTTTTACTGAGTCCTTAGTCCTCAGCACTTAGCACTTAGCACTAATCTTTTAACCCTTCAGAAAGAACATACAATAAACGAGAAGTTATCCATGTCAGACGAAAAAAATACCGTACCAACGACAGACAAAAAAACCGAAACTGTAGTCGATACCAATGCACTCATCGCCCAGCGCCGGTCTAAATTAACGGCACTACGTGAAGCAGGTAATGCCTTCCCTAATGATTTCCGCCGTGATGCCATGGCGGGTGAATTAGCGAAAAAATACAGCGAAACGGAAAATGAGGCTTTTGACGCCGAGCCTGTGCGGGTTAAAGTGGCGGGCCGCATGATGACTCGGCGCATCATGGGTAAGGCCAGTTTTGCGAATTTGCGTGATATGTCCGGTCAAATTCAATTGTTTGTGACACGCGATGTGTTGGCCGAAGGTTTTTATAACCAACAATTCAAGAAATGGGATATTGGCGATATCATCGCGGCCGAAGGCGTATTGTTTCGCACCAAGACGGGTGAGTTGTCGGTGAAGGTGGATGACATTCGTCTGCTGACAAAGTCCCTGCGTCCCTTGCCTGAAAAATGGCATGGCCTTGCCGATCAGGAAACCAAGTATCGCCAACGGTACGTGGATCTGATCATGAACGAGGAGACTCGCACCACTTTCCGTATTCGCTCGCAAGTGGTGGATTACATGCGCCGCTTTTTGCTGGATCGTGATTTCATGGAAGTGGAAACGCCCATGATGCATGTGATCCCCGGCGGTGCCACGGCGCGTCCTTTTATCACCCACCACAATGCGTTAGACATGGGCCTGTATTTGCGCGTTGCCCCGGAGTTGTATTTAAAGCGTTTAGTGGTCGGTGGTTTCGAACGAGTGTTTGAAATTAATCGTAACTTCCGTAATGAAGGCTTATCCACTCGACACAATCCTGAATTCACCATGGTGGAGTTTTATCAGGCCTACGCTGATTACAAAGACTTAATGGATCTCACCGAAGAGATGTTGCGAGGTATGGCGCAGGAAATTCACGGCACTACCGTGCTGCCGTACCAGGGTGAAGCATTTGATTTCGGAAAGCCCTTTACGAGAATGACCATTGTGGAATCCATTCTGCATTTTAATCCTGATTTAACCATTGAAAATCTACAGACCCCGGAAGCGGCTCGTAAAGTAGCCGAGGCATTAAAAATTCCTCTAAAAGATTCCTATGGCCTGGGTAAGGTACAAATCGAAATCTTTGAAAAAACCGTTGAGCATCAACTTAAAGATCCAACCTTTATTACCGCCTATCCAACAGAAGTGTCACCGCTGGCACGACGCAGCGACGAAGACCCCTTTGTGACGGATCGTTTTGAGTTTTTTGTCGGTGGTCGCGAATTGGCCAATGGCTTCTCGGAATTGAATGATGCCGAAGATCAGGCTGAGCGATTCCGTGCACAAGTTGCAGAAAAAGACGCCGGTGATGACGAAGCCATGCACTACGACGAAGACTACATCACCGCACTGGAACACGGTATGCCACCCACTGCGGGGCAGGGCATTGGTATTGACCGACTGGTGATGTTGTTTACGGATTCGCCATCAATTCGTGATGTGTTGTTATTTCCGCACATGCGACCGAAAAAAATGTCTTAAGGTTAACTGGAAATCGGGGAAGGATAATGGCAGAGCCGGATGTTCGTTGGAAACAACGCTTTCAGAACTTTAGTTTAGCACTACTACAACTGGGAGAAGCTGTGGAGCTTCAAGGCCAGCGCTCTTTGTCAAATCTCGAGAAACAGGGGTTTGTAAAGGCCTTTGAGTTTACTCACGAGTTAGCCTGGAATGTGATGAAAGACTACTTTTTCTACCAGGGCAACGTAAACATTATGGGGTCGCGTGATGCTACTCGGGAAGCTTTTCAACTTTCACTGGTTACCGATGGCGATGCATGGATGGATATGATCGCCACACGTAATAAGGCTGTGCACACCTATGATGCGGCCACGATGAATAGCGTCACTCAAAAAACCAGTTCGGTTTATTATTCGCTATTTGTTGATTTTGAAAAAAGGATGCAAGGCCTGCTTGATGAATAGTGGATTAGCGGCTTCTGGCTTGCCCCCTGAAACGATTTCTAAAATCCAACAAGTTTTTGCCGATTACCCTGAGATAGAATGCGTTTGCCTTTATGGTTCACGTGCCAAGAGGGATTTTCGTCATGGCTCGGATATTGACTTAAGTATTATGGGCGATGCGTTGAGTGATGCTGGGCTGCTTCGTGTAGAAGGTGCACTTGATAATTTATTGTTACCTTACAAAATTGATCTTTGCCTGTTTCGGAACATAGAAAATAAAGACCTTGTTGATCATATTCAAGGTGTTGGTATTGAATTCTACCGGCGGAATAATGTGATGAACTAAACGTATCCTCGACTTGTACCCATTAATCATTATCTTGATGTTGAACTTCTGATCTGATCTGTTCTGTTGATTTGAACTACACTGTTTATTATCGACAAGTTCGGTGATTTTCAGATGTTGGCAATAGAAAAAACTAATAATACGCAGTGGCTCGGGAGGTTAGTGTGGGTTGCTGTGTTGTGTGTGGTTATTACAGGTTGTACCGCCGTTTCGAGTAAAAAACCCGCTCATTCTTCCCCTCGTTCTTCCTCGGACTCTCCTGCCTGGGGTTCTCAATCTACATTATTTCCTTCCTGGTATCGCATTGGTCGTGCTGCATCAAAAGCGGTTCGTGACCCGCAAACCTGGGCACCGGCAGTGGGTGCGATACTGTTTAGTGCTACGGGCTGGGACAAGGGTGTTAGCGATTGGGCACAGCGAACCACGCCGGTTTTCGGGAGTCAGAAAGCGGCGTTAAGGGCCAGTGATGATTTTCGGGATGGTGCGAAATATGGTGCCGTTGTTACCGCGTTATTGACTCCCAACGGGCGTGGTGGGATGACGGCTGCTAACGGAAAAGTCAAAGGCATGGGCTTGCAATTAGGTGCCTATTTTGCAGTAGAGAGCACTACCACCCTTTTCAAGCGGGGAGTCGCAAGGCGTCGCCCAAACGCGGTTAACAATCACAGCTTCCCTTCTGGACATACTTCTTCGGCATTTGCGGCGGGAACACTGGCGCGACGTAATATCTCCGCCTCCGGGTATCCGCCAATAATGACTCATGTGCTGGATGCCGGTTTTATTTCATTTGGTGCAGGAACCAGCTGGGCACGTGTAGAAGCAGGAATGCATTATCCTTCGGATGTTTTAGCGGGAGCAGCGTTGGGGCATTTTATCGCCGCCGTGGTGAATGATGCTTTTTTAGGTGAGCGCCCTGTTGGTAAGGACTCTACCAATAAGCACTCTGTCGTGAAGGGCTTACCGAGTATTAGCATCAAAACCAGCCGGAAACTGCTAAAAATCAGCTTCCTTTATCCCTTGTACTGAATCACTGTTGTTTTAACCGTCCTGGTGATGGAGCAGCACTGATATTAAAGGGTTATTTTGATTTTAATACTAACTTTCTCAAGCCCACATAAAAAACCGGCGTCATTAGCAGGCCAAAAAACGTAACGCCTATCATTCCGGAAAATACCGTAATGCCCATAGCGTGGCGCACTTCAGCCCCCGCACCGCTGGCAAATACCATGGGCAATACACCGGCAATAAAGGCGACTGATGTCATTATGATGGGGCGAAGTCGTAACCGACAGGCTTTTATGGCGGCTTCTAAGGGATCATCGCCTTCCCGTTCAAGCTCGCGCGCAAACTCCACGATCAAAATGGCATTTTTACAGGCGAGGCCGATGAGTACCGCGAGGCCTATTTGTACAAAGATATTGTTATCGCCTTTCATCAGCCATACGCCGAATAACGCAAACAAGACACACAATGGCACGATTAAAATAATGGCAAGGGGAAGGGTCCAGCTTTCATATAATGCGGCGAGTACCAGAAATACCAGTAATATGGATAACGGGAATACGATGAGCGCCGCATTACCTTGTGTGGTTTGCTGATAGCTGAGGTCGGTCCATTCCAACTTCATGCCGTTAGGTAATATTTTTGCCGCGACGTCGCTGACGGCTGCCAGTGCTTGTGATGAAGACATGACGCGGGGGTCGGCCTGTCCGATTAAATCAGCAGCGGGGTAGCCGTTGTATCGAATCACCGGGTCGGGGCCGAAGGTTTGAGTCACATTAATCAAACCGCCAATAGGGACCATTTCCCCCTTTCGGTTACGGGTTTTTAAGTTGGAAATTTGTTCCGCATTATTGCGAAATTCCGCATCGGCCTGGGCAATGACTTGATAGGTGCGGCCGAAACGATTGAAGTCATTGACGTACATTGAACCGAGATAAATTTGCAGTGTTTCAAAAAGGTTTTTGAGTGGAACGCCTTGCATTTCTGCCTTTTCACGATTGACTTCAATATCGAGCTGAGGAACATTCGCTTGATAAGAAGATATGGGATAAGTAAGACCCGGCACCTGGGTAATGGCGCCTGTCATTTGCTGGAGGGTGTTTTGAAGGGCACCGTAACCCAGCCCAGCACGATCTTGTATATACAGTGAATAACCCGAGCCTGTGCCGAGGCCAAGAATGGGCGGTGGCATAATGGCGAAGCCAAAGCCTTCTTGTATCGAAGACAGTTTACCCTGGAGTTCTGCCGTTATTTCCAGGGCTGAGCGTGAGCGTTCGTTAAAATCTTTAAGTGGAAAGAAAATTGTACCGGTGTTTGAGGTGTTGGTAAATTGCAGCGTATTCAGTCCGGGAAAAGCCACAGCATCTTCAATGCCTTCCGTCGATAAGGCAAATTCACTGATCTTTTTGACCACCTCTTCGGTGCGATCCAGTGAGGCACCTTCGGGTAGTTTGACGCCGCCAATGAGGTAGAGTTTATCCTGGGTCGGAATGAAGCCACCGGGCACGGTTTGAAACAACATCCAGGTGAGCCCGATTAATAAAATATAAACGAAAAATACCGGGCTTTTATGTTTCAACAGGCCCGACACAGTACGGGTATACAGTTCTGTGCTGCGTTGAAAGAGAACATTAAAGGGCCGAAAAACCCAACCAAATAAGGCGTCGATAATGCGCGTGAAACGATCAGGTGGCTCGTCATGTCCGCGCAGTATGACGGCCGCCAGTGCAGGCGACAGGGTTAACGAATTAATGGCAGAGATCACCGTGGCAATGGCAATGGTGACTGCAAATTGGCGATAAAACTGACCGGTCACTCCTGATAAAAATGCCATGGGTATAAATACCGCAATGAGTACCAGACTGATGGCGATGATGGGCCCACTCACCTCGCGCATGGCGCGATGTGCTGCCGCCACGGACGATAAACCAGAGGCAATATTCCGTTCTACATTTTCAACCACCACGATGGCGTCATCGACAACAATACCGATGGCGAGCACCAGAGCAAATAATGTCAGCGTGTTGATGGAAAAACCCAGTAATAATAAAACGGCGAAAGTACCGATGATGGACACCGGTACCGCCAGCAGGGGGATGAGCGACGCGCGCCAGGTCTGTAAAAATAGGATGACGACGATTACGACGAGAAATACTGCTTCGAGCAGGGTGATAATGACGGCTTTTATGGAATCCCGGACAAAGATCGTAGGATCGTAGACCACTTTCCAGTCAAGGTCCTGCGGAAACTGTTTGGACAACTCGGCCATTGTTGCGCGCACGTTGTCAGAAAGCTCAATGGCGTTAGCTCCCGGTGCGGCCATTATGGGGAGTGCAACGGCTTGTTTGTTGTTTAACAGTGACCGCAACGCATATTCTGATGCACCCAGTTCCAGTCGTGCGACATCACTGAGCCGGGTTATCTCTCCATTGACACCGGACTTGATCACAATGTCGGCAAATTCCTGTTCTGTGACCAAGCGGCCTTTGGCATTAATGGACAAGGTAAATGCCGGCGCTTTGGGTTGCGGCGGTGCGCCGATCTGCCCGGCTGATACTTGAATATTTTGACTGCGAATCGCATTAACAATATCGCTCGCGTTAAGCCCCAGCCCAGCGACTTTGCCTGGGTCAAGCCAGATACGCATGGCATAATTGCCGGCACCGAAAATCAACGTATCGCCAACGCCGGGTATTCGTGATAATTCATCCTTGATGTGTAACACCGCATAGTTACGCAAGTAGGTGGCGTCATAACTGCCATTGGGTGACAGTAAATGCACCACCATGGTCAAGTTTATGGAGCGTTTTTGTGTCGCGACGCCGAGGCGTCGTACATCTTCCGGCAAGCGGGGTGTGGCCTGACTAACGCGGTTTTGCACTTGTACCTGCGCAAGGTCAATGTCGGTTCCGGGTTTAAAGGTAATGGTCATCGCCAGTACACCGTCGCTGCCCGCAACGGATTTCATGTACATCATGTTCTCAACGCCGTTGATCGCTTCTTCAAGCGGAGTGGCAACGGTTTCGGCAATCACTTTCGGATTTGCACCGGGGTACACCGCATGCACCGTGACGGTAGGTGGCACCACATCGGGGTATTCGCTCACGGGTAAGAGTTGCAGAGCGATTAAACCTGCGGTGAAGATCAGAATCGATAGTACGGCCGCAAAGATGGGGCGGTTGACGAAGAAGCGGGAAAAATCTTTCATGGTCGCAGATGCTTGTTAAAGTTTGTCACTGTTTTGGGGTATGGTGGTTGTAGTGAAATGTGGCGATTAATGTTCGGCAGCAGGTGCGGGTGAAGGAGCAGAGTCACCCATTTTGATTGGCTGTGGCTGAACCACCATGTTCGGAAAAAACACCTTTTGAATGCCATGAACAATCACTTTGTCCCCCGGTTCCAAGCCGGAGTCAATGACACGAAAACCGTCAATACTGCGACCGGGGTTAATATCTCGGCGTACCGCGTGATTTTCTTCACCAAGTACATACACAAACTTTCGATCCTGGTCTGTAATGATGGCGGCATCATCAATCAATATGGCCTGTGTTGATTGTGACGCCAGTAATTTTACACGCGTGTATAACCCTGGAATGAGTTGATGGTCTTTGTTATCCAGAACGGCACGAAGTCGAATGGTACCAGTGTCCGGTGAAACCTGATTGTCAATAAAGTCGACATAGCCCTGCCGTGAAAAACCTTTTTCGTTGCCAAGTCCGATAAACACGGTTCGTTTTATTTGGGTCGATGATTGCTTAGCATTTCCGAAATAACGCAAATAAGTCAGTTCATCGCTGTCAAAAACCACATAGGCCGGGTCGAAGGAAAATATGGTGGTGAGCAAGTCTGGATTGGGGTTAGAGAATACGAGATTGCCTTTGGTAACAAGTGCTCGACCAATGCGGCCAGTGATGGGCGAACGAATTTTGGTATAACCAAGATCAAGCTGCGCAAGCTGCGCTGATGCTTTGGCCGATTGTACACTGGCATTGGCTATGTTTTCGGCGGCAATACGTTGATCAAATTGGTCCTGGGATAGCAGTTTACGTTTCAACAGGTTTTTGGCTCGGCGAATTTCTGAGTGGGCAAGGTCTGCCTGGGCATTGGCTCGTGCCAGCTCTGCTTTAGCGCGGTTAAGCTCTGCTTGAAAAGGTTGTGGGTCGATAGTGAATAACAAGTCGCCTTTGTTAACGGTAGTGCCTTCCGTATATTCGACGGTTTCAATAACCCCTTCTACACGCGGCTGAATATTGACCACTTCTTTGGCTTCAATGCGCCCGCTAAATTCTTTCCAGGGAATGATTTGCCGCACGATGACATCAGCTACACTCACCGCAGGCGCAGGAAAGCCTCCGCCGCTACCTTGTTGTTCGGCGTTGTCACAGCCATTGAGTAATGACAATGCCGATAGCGAGAGTGCGAGAAATAACGCATTTTTCAGGGTAGTGTGTTTCACATTATTGGCTTTTGAATTGGCTTTTGAGTAAATTTTTTCTCTACAAAAAAAATGACTTTTCAGAACTAAAAAGTATCGAAATGTATTTTTGATTGGTGGTTCGCAAAAATGGACAATACAGAATAACGGAAGTTGCCCAAATACGAAAGCAAACGAGTATACCGCTTCGCGTTAGAGGATGCCAGCTCTTAGTTTTTATGCGGAAACAGCTGGTTTTCTTAGGTGGTTAACAGTTTCACTATCTCTGCTATTTCATCGCGGGCTTCTTCTAATGCGGCGATACTATCCTCTGGGCTGAGGTTGAGTTTTTTGAAGGCGGGGACGTCGGCCCAGTTGACGTCGATATGACGGTGCGGTTTGCCCGCATAACTGAGCAGATTAGCGACAGTAACAATGTCGGCAAGGTCGAGTTGTTCTGAGTCACGATTGAGGTTTTGGTGCTCGGCGACGGCCGTCACCATCTCGGGAGAGAATCCCCAGGTTTGCACAATGACTTTGCCGAGCACAGGGTGCAGTTTTTCGTCCAGGGCATCCATAATGTTCGCATTATTCGCGAGAGCGGGAATTGATTCGGCTTTCAGAATGAGTGGGAGTTTGCCAATGTCATGCACCAGCCCGGCGAGCATGGCTTCATCCGGTTTCAGGCTGGTGAACAGGTTGGCAATCACGTGGCTAATGGCGGCAACGCGCGCGCTGTGGTTCCAGACCAGCAACAAACGTTTTTTAAGCGATTCATGTTTGGTGTGAAACAGCTGGTTGACCAAAAATGACGTAATGATATTACGGACCACCCCCATGCCCATGCGGGTAACGGCAGTTTGTACATTTTCTACGGTGGTATTGCCGCGCATCATGGGGCTGTTGGCCACTTGGATCATCCGTGCAGAGAGTGCGGCGTCGGTACTGATGATTTGAGAGACTTTTTTGGCCGTCGCATCGGGGTTGTCGATGACGTCGTTAATTTTTATGGCGACTTGCGGCAAGGTAGGGAGTTTGAGGCGGTTTGC
>NVUB02000184.1 GCA_002401775.2 Ectothiorhodospiraceae bacterium | reverse complement strand
CGTGCGCCCAATTGCAAAACCGTGACAATACCGCCGTTTGCAGTGATGCCGGAAAGGTCATAGGTGGTTGCGATCAGTGAAGGCAACATGGTGGTGAAGGTTATGATGCTGGCAATAAACAATATGGCCGTGGCACCAATAATACCGATAAACAATTCCAGCCAGGCAAAGCCTGTAAAGGCGCATTTTATACGCCCTGCAGCAAAGGCACCCAACCCCATTGAGGCAATCATTACCGTGAACACACCGAAGATGGCGACCTCGGTGGCCCCTAATACTCGCGCGGCATAGTGCGACAGCAGGAATTCGTAAATCATCCCACAGCCCGCCAACACCATCATGATGCCGATTAAGGTGACGTCATGCACAAACAGGGATTTAACCGGGTAGCGGCGCTGAAACCAGCTACCGGAAGCGGCCAGCTCAGCCGCATCCTGCTTATCAATCACCTGTTCGTTTTGCATATTATTAATCGTTGCATAAGGGTTTGCATTTACTAGCGGGTACACATGACTAGGCTACTGGCGTACATGAAAAGGATACCCTGTCTTTAGAACATAAGTCAGAAGACGCCGTAAATACATCCCTGTAGGCTCAACAGCCGCATCCCTGCGGCTGATGCTTCTGACTACAGGGCATCCTTTTCTACTGATTTATGAGTAATTACTGATGTGGTGCTTTCTAACTGGCGGAAATACCAAACAAGGCGACCATCAATACGCCGTTTGAGATGTAGATCATGCATTCAATAAAACCGACACCGACGTTTTTCTGTTTGTCGACTTCTTCAACGACGTTTATCCCCCAGAGAATGATATGACGCGCGAGTATGGATAACAGCGACAAACCAATCGTTAAGCCAAGCGAGACCCCCGCCCATAAAATGGCAGATTCAATTTCCTGACCTTCTGTATAGGTCGCAATACCCGAGGCTGCGGTTACGGCAAGGGCGACACCGACGTTGTGGCCAAAATAACGCAGCGCCAGTGCGATATTACCGGCTTCAAAGGCACCTTGCAGGTTTTCGCCGTTGTGACGCGAGGCATAAACAAACAGGCGATAGCGTGTCACCAACATCATTAATATTTGAGAAAATACAAAACCACCCAGCACCATTAACAGACCACTAAACGATTCCGTATCCACCCAGATCATCACTGCCCGAACAATAATCGCTGTGGCGAGCATATTGGCAGCATCGACAATACCCGCCGCCGAGTTGCCTTTGAGTATTTGCTCTTGTATCGCTATTTTGGGTAACGATACTCGGTCAAGAATACGTTTTGTTGTCGTCATCAAAACGATGCCCAACACGCCATAGGCTGAAACAATGCCCACTTCATATAATAACGAAATGGTAACATCACCTGACAATGCCCCCGTCAGCATTATACCCACCGCTAAAATGGCGGCAGCATAGGAAATGCCGAATGCAAAATTATCTTTTACCGATAATTCCTGCACGGTCTTCACATTGGATACCAGACCGGTGACTTTACCCACGGCGGTGAGCATGGCTATCGCAATAATAAAATCAACGGCGATGATCATGTATTCATAGTGATCTGCCAAAACAATATCTGAAAAATTCATATTTTTACTCCTCAATACACTATTGAGATTTTGATTGAGTGAAATTATTTTCCGCCACGAAAGCTGCGAGAATAGGTTGAACTGGAGCGTAACGACCCAGACCGGCTACTGGAAGAGCTGCTGCGAGAAGACTTGCTGCTCAAAGAACTGGATTTTCTCGGCGTAGCGGCACTTCGTGCCCGTGAACCTGATCCCTGGCCCAAGCTTGAAGACTTGCGTTGGCCAGAAAAGTTTTTCTTGTTTTTAGATACGCCGGAGCTTTTACTATAAGAAGAACGATATTTGCTGCGCTCACGCGAAGAGCCATAGCGATCTACCCCCACATCCTGATAATAGCTATAGGGACGATACCGATTCCAATCGTTGCGATAAACCCGGTTGCCGCCCGTCAACATACTAAACATGGAATACATGCCGTAGAACTCCCAGAAAGACGTTCCGCGACTACTGTTCCATTGCCCGTAGGCCGGGTTACCAATCATCTGACTACCGGCACCATAACTTTTCGTGTCGTTATAAGATGCCTCATTACTCTGAGATAACACCCCAACGCGCGCCAGTTTGCCTTCAGACAAATCCGCTAATACGTTAATGGGGTCTGCCAGTGCGTTATTAAAGGTGGCGGGGTTAGCGGCAATCACCAGCGCCTCGGCTTCGGGTAAAAGCTGTGCCGGGTTACCTACCTGAGCCACATGTTTTTGTAGTTCACTCAACCGTGTTTTAAGAAATAAATATTGCTGACCTTTTTCAGTCCCTTCTCTCGCCAGACCTGTGGTAATAGGTTCCAGGTCAGGTCGGTCTTTGCGCAGTATTTTTGCGTATTCTTTAAGAATGGTGGCATTACGAATACTCCCTGACTGCAACGCACTGCCCAAAGTAGTAATGCGTGTTTCAGCATCGATTACTTTTTGATTAAGGAGTTCACGATTGGGGTCAGAACAAGCCACCAGTGCCAGTGCTGCCGCTATCAGAAGCAAATTATAAAAATATCGAACACCTGCCATTACAATTATCCTCCAGTGGATAAATTGAAAATATGATTATTACGGATATTTTGCCAATTTTTCAGGGTGATGTTCTTCCAGAAAAGCCCACAATAGCCCATTAGTGCCTGTTAACACTTGCTTGCGAAGACTCATGTCCAGCGGGCAATGCCCGCCATAGCAGCCAAACACACAGCAAGGCAAAGACTTCCCATATGCCGACCCAGGCAATTTCTGGTAACAGCGTTATTTCTGCCAGAGCAGCCCCATCCCCCAAGCTACGCCCATCAATCAAATACAGCGGGCTTTTCAAGGCATCCAGAATTACGTACGCCCCCATAAACTGCATAAAATATTCAACCGGTTTACGGGCACCATAACGGTAAGCCAACACACACAAGCCGGTTATAACCGCCAATATAGGAATAGTAATCAGGTCACGCGCCCACAAAACGCCTGACATTAATACAAATAGTGCCAAAAACCCCGCCACAAAATGTGCCCGGCGTTGACCGGCATGGACAACGGTCAACACTAACAGACTGCCCCATACCGCAGCGCCTGCGTAGCCTGCAAAGGAAATCAGGAAATCGTTGCCTCCTCGGGTAAAACACACACCTGAACCGACCAGATGGATTTCAATGCGTTCAATCATTCCCCCGGTAACAACCGCCATTAAACCATGACTTATTTCATGAAAAAAAGTCTGTACCCACATAAAGGGTAATTTAACCAAAGGAATATAGGAGACCACGAAGGCCAACACAAAGAGGGCAACGAATCTAATCTTTTTTTTCATTCAAAAACAGTCTGTTAGCCAAAATTCCGGGAGGGTGTGATTTGCGGTTAATTCGATGCAGATCGCAACAAAAAGAGCAGTTTACAGGCAGTTAGCCTGTGCGCAAACTCTTATTTACGGGTAATTTTCCCATTACTTGAGCACCGCCCGGAAAGTATGTGCCTATATGCAAAATGTCGATTAGGCAGGGTGCCGTGCCAGAAAGACGCGGCAGTTCATAAGCATACGATTAGCTTCTCAAAAAATTAACAAAAGACATACCAGAGTGCTAGCCTCGGTTATTTCTACCAGCGCACCGGCAGTATCCCCCGTGGCACCGCCAATACGCTGTTTCATCAAGCCCCGTAACACCATAAAACCCGTCAGTGCCATTGCCATCATCCCGAGTGCGGCCCACAAAGAAAGACTGACTGCTAGCCACAAAACAACCGCCACAACCACCAGCAGTACCAAAGCCATCGCGGTTCGGGGCAACCCATGTGAAAGTGCTGTGCCCAAGCCATTTTGGCGCACGTATGGCGTCGTCAAAAAAAGCAGTGGGGGCATCGCTCTGGCCAGCATGGGGGCAAGCAATAGTAGTAACAGAGGTGTGGCTAGCAGCTCATCAACCAAAAATGCTGTCGTCAATAAGTCAATACGAGGCACTGCCCGAGCACTCGCGAATGCTTCAAATAAACCGTACAGTGCCGCAAACTTAAGCAAAAGCAATAACACAATGCTAACAACACCCGCTGGGCCACAATAGGGGTCTTTCATGATAGCCAGTGTCTTTTCGCGGGTACCCAAGCCGCCCGCCCAGGCATCAACACTATCGGCAAGACCATCAATGTGTAACCCACCACTGATCATCACCCAGACCGACAAGACGATGGCCGCGCTAAGCAATGTCGGCGCTCCCACGAACACTTCCAGTAATAATAGGGACAGCACAACAAGCACCAACCCCATTAGCAAACCGACCAAGGGATAATACAATTGAGAGTAAGCGATGTCTTTTTCGCTGAGATCGCTATTAAAACGCACCGGTAGTCGCGTTAAAAACTGCACGGCGATAAGAAAGGGGCGCATCAAACGAGACTCTCCACCAATATCACATCCTGTTTTTCATTATGTTCAATAGAGACTTTTTTTAATGCCGCATGTTGAACGTCAAACTCCATAAGGCGATGGAGAGACCATTGATGGAACTGACACAATAAAACCCGAATAACGCCCCCATGCGTGACCAACAAAACCTTTTCACCCTTGTATTGTTGTAGCAGCTCTGTCCAGGCAGAAAGTACACGCCGCTCGAAGTCTGGTAAAGGTTCCGCCTCCGGCGGAGTATTCTTAACAGGGTCTTCCCAGAACAAGGTCAATGCATTTTCATCATCTGCCATCAACTCAGCAGCGGTACGCCCTTCCCATTTTCCAAAGTGCATTTCTTTAAAACGCGAATCCAGACACACCGGTAACGAATGCCGTTTGCCAAGCTTATGTGCAAAATCGGCGCAACGCTGCAAAGGAGAACTGACAATACGTTCCCACTGATTGGGCGCCTCCGCCAACCGAGCCTCAACCGCAGCCGTCATCTGAAACCAACCATTTTCAGTTAACGCATCATCAATACTGCCACGAAAACTTGAACCACTTGTAGTTTCACCGTGCCGTAGTAAGTCAACACGAGTGTGTGTGTTTAAGCTTTTAGTAGCGTTAGTAGCGTTAGTAGCGTTGGATGTGTCGGTAGTATTGGTATTTTTATTCACAATAGTTTTTTTAAATCTTTTTATAAGTGCTTTTTGTAATAGTGACGGATGATGCCGTTATCCCCTGGCTCTTCCCCCTCTCCCTTTGGGAGAGGGCTGGGGTGAGGGAAAGACCGAATGCGACGTAGTTTGGCAAAGAAAGAAGGCATTCCGGCCACCGTACTGCCCTCTGGTTCCCACGGTCCTCCGTGGGAACCCATACCATTGCTCATTTAATTCACTTTCGTATGCATTCCCACGCAGAGCGTGGGAACGAGCAAAAATTTTTCTTCGCGTCCTTTGCCCCTCCGCGCCGTTGCGTCAGGTTGCCATGGCCCGACTCACAAATTCCCTGACACCTCAGCCTCGGCAAATGTCGCCATGCCAGTATGTAATGCACACGCCATGCGCAACAGCGGTACGGCGATAGCAGCACCACTGCCTTCACCCAAGCGCATTCCTAGGTCGAGCAACGGCTCAGCCTGTAATGTTTTTACAATGTGTTTATGGCCCGGCTCCGCCGAGGCATGAGCATAGAACAACCAGTTAGCAACATCCGGGCATTGTTGTGTCGCCACTAACGCAGCGGCGCTGGCAATAAAGCCATCCACCAATACCGGTACTCCCATTTGCGCGCAGGCGATATAAGCACCCGTGAGCGCGGCGATTTCAAACCCCCCAAAATATTGTAATGCAGTGATTGGGGAGTTGATGTGGGATTTATGTAAATCCAGCGCTGCTTTAATAACCGCGACTTTGTGTGACACCCCAGCAACATCCAGCCCCGTTCCGGGACCCGTCAGATCTTCAACCGAAACATCCGTAAGAATACACGCCAATGCCGTGGCCGCACTGGTGTTACCAATGCCCATCTCACCGCCGATAAACAAGTCCATGCCTTTTGTGAAGGCGCGTTCAGCACTTTGTCTGCCGATGTTCATGGCCTGTGCTAATTGTTGTTCTGTCATTGCCGCTTGTTTGGCAAAATTCGCAGTACCTGGGCCGAGTTTTTGATCACTGACATTAGCCAATGGGCCGGTATCGACAACCGTACCAAGGTTTATGACTTCCAGCTCTGCCTGTAATTCCCGAGCGGCAACACTGATCGCGGCCCCACCGTTGGCAAAATTACGCACCATTTCCGCGGTTACTGCTTGTGGAAAGGCTGATATTCCTTCTTCGGCAATACCGTGGTCTGCGGCAAAAACCACAATACGCACCCGTTCCAGCGTGGGTTTTTCCTTTTTTTGCATGGCCGCTAAACGTATGGCGATGGATTCCAATCGACCTAACGCACCCGGTGGCTTGGTCAATACGGCTTGCCGTGCTTCAGCAGCGGTCTGACTTGCGGTATCCAACGGGGCGGCGGGGACTTTTAACCATTCAGAATTGATCATTTTGACTTTCCTTTACAACAAATTTTTATGGTTTAAATTTATAGACTTCTACAGTTTATTGGTAAGTGACTCCAACCGTAGACGTATTGGCGGTTATATAAAAAACTCGGCCGCAAGCGACCGAGTTTTAAGAACCCAATAGCTCCATCGCTTCGCGATAAAACATAAACATGCCTCTAAACAAAACTCAGCTTCTTGATGTAGGGTGGGCACTGCCCACCAATT
>NVUB02000183.1 GCA_002401775.2 Ectothiorhodospiraceae bacterium | reverse complement strand
TGAGTCTGTCGTTAGACAGGTTCAAGGATTCGATCAACCATACGCTCTAACCCTGAGTAATCGTTATACGTATGAGCATTATGTGCAGTTAACGCATTTTCCCACGGTAGTACACGATTCCATTTAAGCGTATAGCCAGCATTCATTGTTAATTACCATAAAAATGCTCGCTGTGTTCTTCCATTTCCATCAGGAAATGGGTGCAGCTGACCCAATAATCCCAAATAACGGCTAATATTTTAACAATGTTCTCTCTATCCAGGTGGAGTAAATAACTATCTTGCTTTATCTCGAGTGCTATTTTATTAGCCCAATATTCAAATTTATCTGGAGGAGCAAAAACATCATGGCCTATTGCCATATTGTAAGAGCGAGTTTGGCCTGCCCAAGAGTATATATCTTGAAAGAGGTGTTTATGTATGGACTTAAGGTGTGATAAATCAAAATTAATTTCATCGCCTATGTCGCCAATAATTGAAGAGTCATTATATAGTTCGGTTAACCTATATATTGAAATAAGCGATTCTGCTTCTTCTAATGCTTTTTGGGAGGTAATATTGCGGAGGTTTACAAATACAGTAGTTCCTGGGTATTTCTCAGGATCAACCATGCTAGATTGTTTAAATTAGTGGCTAGAGGCTAAAATATCCAATATTTCATTAGGAGGCCTTTTTTCGATAATCGCTTGTTTTAACAAGCTAATTAATTCAGCTGTCATCGTTTTAGTTTCGAGAGCAACGCTAGCTACGGCTTGGGAAAATGCTAATTCAAGAGATTTTGACATCATTTCAATAAGTTACCTGAGGATGCTAGGTTGTCTAAAGCCCAGAGACATAAAGATAACCTCGTAGGGAATATCCACTATTTTTCCAGTCAAGCGCAATTTCAACAATATAATATAAGTAGAATATACCTATATGTTAGAAAATCAATGGAAATCCATTATATTTAGTTAATAAATAGACCAGACAGGACAAACAGCCCACAACTTCAATGAGGTAATTAACATTTACTATCAGTCACCTACGACAAAAAATAAATAATCGGGTAACCGAGGTTGCAAACCCCAGCCCTACAACATCCTGCATGCACAGGACAGCTCACTTAGAGTGGAGAAGTTTGAACCATTCATCACGTAGCGCATAAAACCTCTGTGAAAGGGACAATACCTTTCTGCCATTGTCGTGCGACCAGAAGTACAACTTCGGGTTAGGTATAACCGATAATACCGGTGATTTTTAGACCTTCTGGGCTACAGGACTCTTTAAATTCGTCGATCGTGGCCAGTCACGGATAATACACCCCCAAAATGGCCATTATTCCGGCGAATAGCTTCTGTGGTAATGAAAGTCGTATATAACGGCCGTAACTCTGGGAAACCTCCGTCTTTGACTACTGCAACAATACTCACAGACCGTCGGATATGCCCATAAATATCAACCTACCCGGAGTTGTACTTCGGGTAGGTTGAAGTACAACTCCGATTCACTGTTATTCACATTAGGATAATAAATGTATATTACAAGCTTTAAAGTGTCCAAGCTTATTGTAGAGTCCAGCTGTAAAAAATAGTTATTCCAAGAGTGTATGCCGCGAGAATATAAACATTGGTCGGGCTCCCAGAAAACTTGGGTGTTTTTATCTGTGACACATTTAAAGCAGCGAGGCCTAAACAGCTAACGTAGAGAATAATTGCAAAAACATTTTGGCTGAAAAGTCCTTCAAATAAAAATATAAAGACAAGTATGAGGCTGTTATTGTCTAGCGCTAATCCTGTGTAGTGAGTTCCACCCGCAAGGCCGAAGGTGGAAAAATAACTTAATCGTAATGCACTCGTCGCAAGCAGTACAAACGACCCGAGCAGATAGAGAAATTCAAAGTTACCATAACTTAAAAGCAAAATGGCCGGTGTAACACCATAGCTGACGATATCGATCAGTACATCAAGTTGCCCGCCAAATTTACGGTCATTACCCGTACGTCCCTTCATTCTGCGTGCAATGAGGCCATCAGCCCAATCGAAAGCAACCGCCCAGACCATACCAATCATTGCTGCGGCGTAAAGCCCTGAAATGCTGAAGTAAATCGCAAGAAGCGTGCAGGCTAATCCTGATAAAGAACAAATATTAGGAAGATCTTTAGCGTAGGAAAGGATGGAATCAGGTTGCGAACCTTGGGATTCGGCATTTTCAGCTGACATTAATGTACCTTTGCATATTGTTTGGGTTTGGACGCCTAGAAAGCGTTTGATTTAATAAGTAGATAGAAAAATGTGCTATACTACCACTTCAAAATTTAAGGTGAAATAAAATTAATGCTTATATACACAGTAGGAACATGGGATTTATTGCATGTTGGCCATATAGCATTACTCCAATACTGTAAATCACTTGGTGGTACAGTTGCTGTAGGGGTTGCTTCTGATGAAGTCGTCGCAAGCTATAAAATAAATCGTCCTGTTATACCACTTGATCAGAGAATGGAAGTGTTAAAAGCATTGCGATGTGTCGATATTGTACGCCCTTATTATGAATTAGAATACACATCCGCTTGTAGAGACCTGGGCACTGATATTTTTGTTATCGGTGAGGACTGGGGGAAGGCGCCTCATAATCTTGACGTTGAATCTTTTTTAAAGAATGCTGGTAAATCCATTGTTCAAGTTGAGTATCACCCACAAACTTCATCTACAAAAATCAAAAAAACAATCGCCCAACTTCATGCGGTCGCGTGAACTACGTAATTCTTTGATTTTTAGATAAAAATACATCAAAAACAAGGATAAAGTCGTGCGCCCAAGCCGCGACTTTATCATCTGTTTGAGTAAGCCCGCCCCATTGTTTTTTTGTACCTATCTATAACAAATATCGAGTTTTTGATTGTCAATAATGATCCCGTCCTCGTGGATGGTGGACGGTGGATGGCACTGAATCTTAAGCAAGCGTATCTCTCGCTTTAGCCGAGTAAACTGGGCCAAGTAACAGGGTCAAGTAAACCGTAGTAAACGAACAGTAAGCAGAACCGCCATCTCAAAGAAATCACCACTAAAATTATTGAGCTGATTTCGATTTCTGCTCTTGTGCAGCTTATTAACGATGCAGCTCAGGCATTTAAGCGAGTAGAGTGAAGAAATAACTGATTTTGCCGAAATTCGGACGGGTGTAGTTCTCAGCCATCAGCTGTTCTGTATTTTATCGTTGTGAAATTGGGTTTGTCAGCCAGGAAAATATCGCTTACAGCTAATTTTCCCCGGCGTTCGTCCATAACCGAGTTTGCTGACGGCACCCATCATGCCTTTAAAGGGGGCTTTCAACGTTTTTGGTGAGATACAGCCAGTGTTTTAATTCAATATTGAGGCGATTTAATATTGGTGACGTGTTCTGTAGAATAGTTCCACGTATGTCTTCTCGCATTATTCGTCCGGTCCAAGCAACAAGTCCAAGATAATCGGTTAACCGAAAGGGCAGACCTTTGGGAAAATCTTCTTTAAGGTTCCCCACAAGGATGAGTAATTGACTCTCTTGTTGTTGTGGATGATTAGGTTGAGTAGATTTTGTGCCTTGTTGAGACGCTTCTGTATGCGGGTACGGTCAGGTTTTTCGGGCGCATTGGCCATACTTGCACGAATAGGATTAATAGCTACATAGACCATACAGTCCGCCAGCGCCGATTCATCCGATAAAGCTTGCGACTTGAAACGCCCTTCCCAAAATCTACCAGTACAGTAGTCTTCAGAATTGGCTCTGCGAGCGATGGATTCATTTAGCACCCGCATAAACAAGCTAATGCCCATCAGGCGTTCACGCCATTCTTACGTGCTTTCGTCCTGCAGCTTATGTTGAACTTTGCCCGGTTCTTCACTCCTCAGAAATCGCTGAGAAAAAATGGTACCGAAGAGCAGCTGATGCCACTGGAAAATAATGTCCCACCGGCCCCAGTTTTCAGCCTTGTCCCGATCGATATAGAACACCACATGATAGTGATTAGACATTAATGGTATAGACACAAACACATTAATCTGTTTTTTCAAAGGCGCAGGCAATGTGGCGGAAAAGCTTTTATCAATATCACCAAAAGATATCGCAATTCCATCAATAGTCATATATGAACTAGAGTTTGGTATAGCAAAATCTCGTTTCCCAAAAAAACGTCAAGCTCAGCTAAATGATATGTGTGCCTTAGTTAGCATTCTTCCATTTTCTGATAAAGAAGCTCGCCTGTCAGCAGCTATTCGCGCGAAATTAGAAAAAAAGGGCACCCCCATCGGGCCTTAGGACATTTTAATAGCGGGTACTGTATTAGCGCAGCAGGGGATATTGGTGACAAATAATGTAAAGGAGTTTTCTAGGGTTCCAAAATTAAAGCTGAAAATTGGTACCGTTAAAGTTTGTTGGTGTGTAGGTCTAGTGGTGCAACTAGCGGCCTCCTTTCCCGATAACTACCGGTCTTTTCAGCAGCATATATTTGCAAAGTAAAAAATGTTCTCGTTTTGCAATGGCAAGAAGCGCATTTTTATCCTGTGATATGTCAGCCGATACAATAAAAGCAACGAGTTATGAAGTTTTGGATGGCGTATATGGCGACGCCCACAGAGGGTATGAGGCAGCTCACTTTGCACCAAAGGTAAGCTGCACTATATTATAAAAAAGTTAGTAAATTCATTGGCTTATCGCTACATTCGAGGTGTATTGAAAATGGGCAAACGGGTGAGCGGGATATACACCTGTTAGCCAGCATAACGCATGTCAAAATGATGACAATAGGCACACATATATGCTATTGTTTGACTTATGAAGCCAATAAATTGGAATGCTACCAAAAATCAGCAGCTTATTTCTGAGCGCGGCATTTCATTTGAGGACGTTGTTTTTTATTTACAACAAGGTGCTTTATTGGATGATGTCGAGCATCTTAATAGTGACAAATACCCAGATCAACGTGTATTTATTATAAATATTGATGATTACGTTTATTTGGTTCCTTATGTCGAAAATATGAATGAAATATTTTTGAAAACGGTTATACCTAGCCGAAAAGCGACCAAGGCATACTTAGGAGAATCACAATGAGCGACCCTAAACTTAGTAAAGAAGAAAAGCAGATCCTTAAAGATTTTGAAGCGGGTGAATTCAAATCTATTCTTACGCCTAAACGAAAGAAGATGTTACAAGCTGCGGCCGAAGAAACATTTAAAAAAGATAAACGTATTAATATCAGAATTTCAAGCCGTGATCTTGAGTCACTACAACGGCGTGCGCTTGAAGAAGGAATTCCTTACCAAACATTAGTATCTAGTGTTCTTCATAAATATGTTTCTGGTGGTTTACATGACATTATGGCTAACAAGGCACTTAACACGGACTCGAAAAAACACCGCGCCGATTAGCTTAAATGGCGACGATTGCTAAAATTATTGAGTTGAGCGATAGAACTATTGAAAGACTAAATTCCCTTTTCGTTACCGAACAAAGGTAAGCGCTCAACAAACCCCATCTTGCAATTTCACATTCCAGGGCAATAGATCTTTAAGCTCTTCTGCTGTTGTTGCTTTTGGTAGTTCGGTTAGCAGATGTTTTAGGTATTCATAAGGCTCTAATTGATTGGCCTTGGCTGTTTCAATAATGCTGTATATTGCTGCGCTGGATTTTGCGCCGTTGACGAGAGGAAAGAACTCTATATAGAGGAAGACTATTTTGGTTGGCATGACACTCTGCAGAGTCTAAAGCTTTTGTGCTTGCTAAGCCTCTGGTTGATAAATTTCGGCCCATATATGAGCATGCTGTTGCAAAGCTCAGCGTATAATCAGGTAACTTAAGGAGCATTAATCTCCCCAGGCCCCACAATGTTCCCAGATTAAATGCTGAATCTGAGATGTCCGCATGACCATAGTACATCAAAAAATTCTGTTTATTTTCGCAGCATGAATGACGCAGAATTTTTTTGTCGAATGCGAGGCTACGTGGCGACCTATCGCAAATAAGGCGTCAGTCCAGCTCATGCAATGGCGTTACTCTTTAATGATGAGCAACCTGAATTTTCCAAATAGATGTTTATGCCGCTAAATTACGCTGAGTAGATAGTTACAATGCAACAAGGGTTGGCAATTTATTAAAAAAATTATGTCGAAGCCACCCTTTGAGATAACAGATTATTTATTCCCGTCCTCAGTTTCCTTACAACGAAAGTATTTCCCTGGAAATTAAATATGTCAAAAATAACAACAGCAATAAAAAACAACCAACCTAGTCTGTTTGCCATTATTCTTCCCGGTATTCTCATTGCTGCCACGGGTGTTGGTGCAGGTGACCTGGCAACTGCCAGCTTTGCGGGAAGCCAATTGGGCTTAGCCATTTTATGGGCCGTTATCATTGGCTCTGTTTTCAAATTGGTTCTCACCGAAGGTTTGGCACGTTGGCAGCTCGTAACAGGACAATCCCTGCTAGAAGGACTAGCGCAGAAGCTGGGGCCCATTTTCGCCTGGCTGTTCCTACCTTATTTGTTGTTGTGGTCATTCTTTGTCGGTTCCGCGTTGATGAGCGCATGCGGTGTGACCTTACACGCCTTGTTTCCCCTGTTTGAGGATGCTAATCAAGCCAAAGTCGTCTTCGGCATTGGTAGCAGTTTATTGGGATTGGGCCTGGTTTTGCTGGGAGGTTTTAGGTTATTTGAAAAACTTATGGCGTTCAGTGTCGCAGTGATGTTTGCTATCGTACTGATGACCGCTGGCCTGTTATGGCCGGGCTTTGATGGAGTAATACAGGGTTTGGTTATGCCCAGTATTCCTGATGCTGATGGCAAGGGTATTGCCTGGACGATTGCATTAATTGGCGGTGTTGGCGGCACATTGACAATTCTTTGTTATGGCTACTGGATACGGGAAAAAAATCGCGACTCTGTTGAGCATATCCGCATCTGTCGCATAGATTTGGCAACCGGCTATTTTTTGACAGCGGTGTTTGGCCTTGCCATGGTAATCATTGGCAGCCAACTGGATTTAAGTGGTAAGGGTGCCGGGTTAATGGTCATACTGGCCAATACCCTGGAACAATCATTGGGTGAAACCGGGCGCTGGTTATTTCTGATTGGTGCCTTTGGAGCAGTGTTCAGCAGTTTGTTTGGTGTCTGGCAAGCGGTACCCTATTTATTTGCCGACATATATCGATTGTTTATTACTCGACAAATCGATGTAACCACCGTTGATACCCAAGGTTGGCCCTATCGTGGTTATTTAGTTGCCCTGGCTATTATCCCGATGCTGGGATTACTGATGGACTTCAAACAAATCCAGCAATTTTATGGCATTATTGGAGCTGCATTTTTGCCGCTATTGGCGATTACTCTATTGATTATGAATAGTAGTCAAGCACAGCTGGGGAAATACAGTAATAGCTGGCTCAGCTATATTTCACTCAGTGCCACAATAGTATTTTTTGCTGGAATGGCATGGATGAAATGGAGCGTTTAGCGAGGTGAGCAAATAGAAATCCAGTTTTAGGGAATCACAAAATATGAAATTTTTTCTCAAATACTTTGCTTGTTATAGAGGATTTTTTGTCTGAATCGTTATAATTTGTGCGGTGAGTCACTATTTTTATCATAATCAAAAGTTAGATTCAAATGATGGAATTTCGAGTTATAACCGGAAAACTAAATTAAATGAACGGGTATGCAATAAGGTTGATATTTTACTTCGGCATTCAAAGCATTTAATAACGCTTGTTTAATGGCCAATGCTCCCTTTTTGTAGCAAACAACCGCCAGCAGTTCCTCATTTACCCAGATAGTATGGAAACGGGACTTTTTATATTTAGAAATGCGAATTTCAGTCGGTATACCCATCAATTCGCCCTTAAGTTATGCTACTTATAAGGTGTAGATTTATAGTCATCATTAAGAATAATTGCTACTTATGGCAATTGATCCTGAAAAAGCACAAAAACGTCTTGGCTCTGTAATTCGAGATAACCGAAAAAAAGTAGGGTGTTCTCAAGAAGCATTCGCATCGCTTTGCGGAGTTCATCGAACCTACATGGGTGCAGTAGAGCGTGGGGAAAGAAATATTTCGCTAATGAATATTATCCGAATAGCCGATGCGCTAAAAATGAAATCTTCTGAGCTTCTTGCATTAGCTAAGCTATGAGTTACTACGGCGATAAGACGGAACTTAACTCGACACTTAACCCTAACGTTGCATAAAATTACGTACTTTGAACGTGCCTCAGAAGTGGTGTAGTTGCTTATAATTTGAGGCCGTCAGCGACATGGATGTCGCTGTTGAGCTTACAGGGATGTATTTACGCGTGCCTCAAATTATAAGCAACTGCACTACTTCCCTTCAGTTTGACTCTCTTTCAATACGAAAATTAACGTATTTCTGGATATCACCTGCAGTGAATTCCAGAAACAGACAAATAATGATCATTTTACACTTTATTGGTAGCCTATTTATCGATTTTTGCACTCAATTTATGCAACTGTAAGGTTAACTCGACACTTAACTTGATACGGGGCGTTTGCTTCTTATGGCGTTAATCAATACCCGATGATTCCATTGATGGTGGATGGTCTCTTAGTTTTCCTCCAAAGTTCTCTCCAAACCTTTCGAAACTTGCATACACTGAAAAGTAATACTACAATGGTATTACTTCTGCGGGCTGGAGATTATGAGTATGCGAGTTACAACAAAAGGACAAGTCACCATCCCTCGTGGCGTTAGAGAGGCTTTAGGTATTGCTCCTGAAACTGAAATTGACTTTGTTGAAGAAGATGGAAAATTTTATATCGTTAAAACGGATGAACCAAAAAAACAAGGAAAATTTAAAAAACTGAAGGGAATCGCAACCGTAAAAATGTCTACCGATGATATTATGAAGCTTACAAGAGAATCAAGATGAATGGTGTTCTTGTCGATTCATGTGTGTTGTTAGACCTGTTTACTAATGATGCTAATTGGGCTGACTGGTCTGAAGATATACTCGAACAATATAGCCAAACCAATTCCCTTTACATTAATTCTATTGTTTATACGGAGGTATCAATAGGTTTCGAAAAAGTAGAGGAAGTAGAGCAGGCTGTATCCGTTCTAGGAATAAAAGTGCTGGAAATGCCGCGAGAGGCGCTATTTCTTACCGGGAAAGTATTTCTCAAGTACAGAAAAAATAAAGGTACTAAAAATTCTCCTCTACCTGATTTTTTTATTGGTGCTCACGCATCTGTTTCAAAGTTTGAATTAATAACGAGAGACTCTGATAAGTATAAAAAATATTTCCCTCAGGTTAAGCTAATACATCCGTATGAAAACTAGCCAGAAGTTAACAAACGCGATTAGAGGTCAATATCATATTTACGATATTGACCAAACCACCCCCACCACTGGTTTTAACAAAAAGCTTCCAAACATTTGAATAAAGAATTACGAAAATTTTATATCGCTTTACGTAATAGCAGCCGAGACTTGCTGCCTATTGTGTTGGTGGTGTTGTTTTTTCAACTTGTGGTTCTTCAACAATCTATACCCGCTGCTGGTGATTTGGTGGTGGGGATGCTGTTCGTTGTGCTGGGTTTAACGTTGTTTATTCGTGGCCTGGAGATGGGCTTGTTTCCCGTTGGTGAGTCTTTGGCTTATGATTTTTCCCGTAAGGGGAGTTTGTTCTGGTTGCTGAGTTTTGCTTTTACGTTGGGGTGTGGCACTACGGTGGCTGAGCCTGCACTCATAGCGGTTGCGAGTGAGGCGGCGAAGGTAGCGGCTGAGGGGGGCGTTATTTTAGACAGCCCTGAAGCGCGCAAGCGCTATGCGTTAGGGCTTCGTTATACGGTGGCCATTTCCGTTGGACTTGCTCTGGTGATTGGGGTGTTGCGTATTCTGCGCGGTTGGCCTGTTCAATATCTAATTATTGGGGGCTATCTCATTATCGTCTTTCTGACGACTTTGGCC
Organism: Ectothiorhodospiraceae bacterium; assembly: GCA_002401775.2. Classification (GTDB taxonomy): domain Bacteria; phylum Pseudomonadota; class Gammaproteobacteria; order SZUA-152; family SZUA-152; genus SZUA-152. The sequence goes on along the minus strand of NVUB02000183.1, from coordinate 31,858 downwards.
CCGAAAGAAATTATTGGTATTGCCTATGATTCCGGCGGTGTGACGACGTCTACGATTACGGTGCCGTTGGTGACGGCGCTGGGTATTGGCTTGGCATCGAGCATTAAGGGACGCAATCCAATGGTGGATGGTTTTGGCTTGATTGCTTTAGCCTCTCTTACGCCGATTATGTTCGTTATGGTCTACGGGATGTTGATGTAATGGATGTCGTGTCTGTTCTTACGGAGTCTCTTGTATCGACCGTGGGTGATGTACTGCCCATCGCCGGGATTATTTTTGGGATGCAATATCTCGTTATCCGACGACCAATGCCTAATCTTAAGCGTGTTTTGTTGGGGTTTTTATATGTGACCCTTGGTTTGTCACTGTTTTTGCTGGGGCTGGACCAGGCATTGTTTCCTATTGGAAAAATGATGGCGATAGAATTGACCAGGCCGGAATTTATCCATGGGCTTTCACACCAGGCGGGCATGGCACTTCAGTGGCAAGATTATAAATGGGTTTATCTGTTTGCCTTTGCCATTGGTTTTGCGACGACCATTGCAGAGCCTGCGTTGTTGGCGGTGGCAATTAAAGCGAGTGAAGTTTCTGGCGGTACTATTAGTGTGGGCGGTTTGCGGATTTCGGTGGCTATTGGCGCTGCGGTGGGGGTGTCTCTGGGGGTGTTTCGTATTATAACCGGTATACCACTACACTATTTCATTATTACTGGTTATGTACTGGTGATCGTGCAGACATTTTTCGCGCCTCGTATGATTATTGCGCTAGCCTATGATTCCGGTGGTGTGACAACCTCAACAGTCACGGTGCCGTTGGTTGCGGCATTAGGTTTGGGTTTGGCCAGTACCATACCGGGTCGTAGTGCGGTATTGGACGGCTTTGGTTTGATCGCTTTTACGTGTTTATTTCCGATTATTTCAGTCATGTCCTATGCCCAGATAAGTCATTGGCTGGTTGTTCGCTCGAAGAAATAGAGTGTGCTTCAACTCAGCTTGTATACAAAGTTTGAGCGGTTTTTTGATGTTCTAAAGACAGGAGGGTCACAATGCACTTTAAGTTAATTATCGCGTTGGTGGAGGAAAGTAAAACCGACTTGGTGTTAGAGGCAGCCCGTCAGGCCGGTGCGACGGGGTCGACGGTGATTAATCATGCACGAGGTGAAGGGGTAGAGGTGAGTAAAACCTTCTTTGGATTAACGCTAGAAACGCAACGGGATATGCTGTTGATGCTGGTGGAAGAGCACCTTAGCCGTAGCATTTTGGAAAAAGTGGCGAAGGTGGCTGAGTTTGACCAGCAAGCAGGTTCGGGCATTGCTTTCCAGATTGATGTGGAAGATGCGGTGGGTGTTGCGCATCAGGTCGAAAAATTGAGTCACGTTGTGGAGGATGAGATATGACAGAGCGAACAATAATACGTGTCAGTGAAGTCATGAAAAAGGACTTTGATATGGTTGATGGCCTTATGTCGGTTTCTGAGGCGGTGAGTACGATGAAGCATGTCGATACCAAGTGTGTTTTGGTGGATAAACGCCACGCGAATGATGTTTTTGGAATGGTGTTAATTTCCGATGTGGCTCGAGAGGTGCTGGCCAAAGACCGGGCTCCAGAACGGGTAAATGTGTATGAAATTATGACGAAACCGGTGATGACCGTTCCACCTGACTTGGATATTCGTTATTGCGCGCGGTTGTTTGAGCGGTTTGGTCTGTCGCGGGCACCCGTTGAGGAAAATGGAAAAATTGTCGGGGTGGTGAGTCTCACGGATATGGTGTTGAAGGGCTTGTGTGCTTCATTATGAGGGCGCTTGTTAGGCGATAAAATTGATATAGTTTTCAAAAAGATGACCGATAACCTCATGGGAACGGCGAGAAAGCAGATTTCAACCCTTTTCCGGTACTATCATATGCGTTTTTATTGAGGTGAGTAATGCGTCCTGTGAGATGGGCCTTGGTTGTTATTGTTGTTATTTTAGTGGGACTGCCAGCAGTCGCGGTTAGTCGTGACCTCAATTCTGAACTGCTTCATGCGGCACGCCAAGGCCGACTGACAATGACACAAAGCCTGATTATTGAGGGAGCCGACGTGAACACGGCCAACCCCAATGGTAAAACCCCCTTAATGAATGCAGCTTATTTCGGCAACGAGCGTGTGGTGCGTTTATTGCTGTCTGAGGGCGCAAATGTCAACGCTAAAGACAAGACAGAAGCGACGGCATTAATGGCGGCCGCCTTTGGCGGCAATCTGAGTGTGGTGCAGGCATTGGTGGCGGAAGGTGCGGATGTGAATGCTAAGTCCAAGACCGGGGTCTCCGCGTTGAAAAATGCGAATACTCGGGGTTTCACGCAGGTGGCCAAGGTGCTGGAAGATGCCGGTGCGGTTGATGAAAGTGGCGGCAAGAAGAAGAAAAAGAAAAAGAAAAAGAAGAAAAAGAAGAAAAAGTAGACAAATAAGTTAAACCCGCACTAGCGCAAAACAGTGCGATGCCGTATTTTTAGCGCCTTTCTGAAACATTTCCTTTAAACAACTTTCATTCAAAAAACTAACTGTAGACTATGTCGATGATTTGGCAGTATTTGTATTGGTGGCTGGTAATCGGCATTTTTATATTAATCGTGGGAACGCTATTGATGCGTCGTGTTCTGCATGCCTGCGAGTCCGCGAATAATGCCGACTGGGGTGATATTTGGACGAATCGCATTGCGGGTTTTATTGTGTTGTTTTGCCGACATGTGCACCGCTTTCAATATGACTCCATACCCCTGCCAACCAAAGGCTGCGCGCTTGTGGCGTCTAATCATATCTCCGGGCTGGACCCATTTTTGTTAATCGCGGCCAGTCCACGGCCACTGAGGTTTTTAATTGCACGTGAAGAATATGAACGATTTGGCCTGAATTGGTTATTCCGTCGCGCTAATTGTATTCCGGTCGACCGTGAGAGACAGCCCGAACGGGCGATGCGCGAGGCGATGCGCGCATTGCAAGAGGGAGATGTTGTGGCGGTTTTCCCCCAGGGGCGGATTCATCATGAGTCTATGGCACCAAAACATAAGGCCCCACGTAAACTCAAGGGAGGTGTTATCCGCCTGGCGCACCAATTTGATTGTCCGGTTTACCCATTACGGGTCGATGACATTCGGGGGGCAGGGCTTACTGCCCTTGCGATTATCCTACCCAGTCGGGCGACGCTGCGCGCTATGCCGGTGCTGGATTGTCGTGAAGAAAGTCATAAGGAATGTCTTTCTACCCTCACTGAACGGTTGGGTTTGAGCCAGTCCTCTGTGTCAGGATAGTGTTTGGGAATCGGTGTGTTGGTGATATATACCGAAAGATGCGCTAGGCAATGAGACAAAAGGACTGGAATCTTCAACCTTGCCATACTCCCAAGTGCTGTCTAGAATCAGGTAAGGTCTGCTAGCGTGTTGAAGTGTTGTTTATGTAGGTTTTTCCGCGGATATAGGGGCTGAATCCCTCATTAATCTCACGATACGCTTTTTGTGAAGTGCCAAACGCAAAGGTGAGCGCATATGGAACTGGAACTAGTCTCAAAGAGTGAACAGGATACCCCCGGCACTGATTCTGCCCTTGACGGTGATATGCCCAAGTATGTTGGGCCTGAACGTCGTAAAAGCCTACGCCGGATTACCGTAGATCGTCGGGAAATGATACGTTTTGAGTCCAAGTCGGACCGGCGCACCAAGGGAGACCGAAGAGGCGAACAGAAATTATGGGATGGCCGTAATTTCTGAATATTCATCGCAGCATTGATCCGATATCCAGAGACTCTATACTCGTTTAAAGGCTCTGGATCCCGGCTAAAAATATGCCGGGAAGACGGACGTAGAGTAGATTTTGAATTCAGTCCTCAACACTCAGCACTCAGCACTCAACACTCAACACTCAACACTCAGCACTCAACACTCAGCATTTAGCACTCAGCACTCAGCACTCAGCACTCAACACTTAGCACTCAGCACTCAACACTTAGCACTTAGCCCTCAACACTTAGCACTTAGCACTTGGCACTTAGCACTTAGCACTTAGCACTCAGCACTCAGCATTATCCCTCAATCCTCAGTAAAAAAATCCGTCATGCCGGGCTTGACCCGGTATCCAGAGACTCTATACCCGTTTAAAGACTCTGGATACCGGCTAAAAACATGCCGGGAAGACGGACGTAGAGTAGATCTTGAATTCAGTCCTCAACACTCAGCCCTCAGCCCTCAACTCTCAACTCTCAACTCTCAACTCTCAACACTGCGGAGTTATGTGAGAAACCATTTTTTATGTTTTCGTGTTTTTTAATCCATTGCTTGATTCACCGTTGCTTGCCCCCATGTTATGAGGCAGTGGTAATGCATATTTATTTTTATCGTTTGGTGGCTAATATCATATTGCCGCCGCCAGGTTTTGAATGAACGATTTCTCTGTTACCGTTAATTAATAATATTGAGTTTTTGCAGAGGCAAGTAACACATGCGAATGGACAAGATGACCAGCAAATTTCAGGCGGCGCTTTCGGATGCCCAGAGCCTGGCGGTGGGGCGTGACCACCAGTTCATTGAGCCTGTTCATTTGATGTTGGCCATTCTGGATCAATCTGCCAGTAGTGTGCGTTATTTATTGAATAATGCCGGGGTGAATGTGGATCAATTACGGACTTCTCTGGGCGAGGCGTTGGATAATATGCCAAGCGTAGAAGGTGCTGCGGGAGATCTGCATATTTCTAACGAACTTGGTCGGCTATTTAATGTTACCGACAAGCTTGCACAGCAACGCAAAGACAGTTTTATTTCCAGCGAATTGTTTGCCTTGGCGGTGGTGCAAAATAAAGGCCAACTGTGCGATTTAATGCGCAAAGCGGGTGCGGCTAAAGGAAACGTAGAGCAAGCCATTAATGAGCTTCGTGGTGGTGAAAGTATTAATGATGCCAATGCCGAAGAAAGCCGCCGTGCATTGGAAAAATACACCATCGACCTCACGGAGCAGGCCGAGCAAGGTAAGCTGGACCCGGTGATTGGGCGCGACGACGAGATACGTCGCACGATACAAGTGTTGCAACGCCGCACCAAAAATAACCCGGTATTAATCGGCGAGCCCGGTGTGGGGAAAACGGCCATTGTGGAAGGTTTGGCGCAGCGTATTGTTAATGGTGAAGTCCCTGAAGGGGTAAAAGGAAAACGCTTATTGTCGTTAGATATGGGCTCATTAATCGCTGGCGCTAAATTTCGTGGTGAATTTGAAGAACGTCTTAAATCGGTACTCAATGACCTGGCCAAGCAGGAAGGGCAGGTTATTTTGTTTATTGATGAGCTGCACACCATGGTGGGTGCCGGTAAAGCCGAAGGTGCGATGGATGCGGGTAATATGCTTAAACCCGCATTGGCACGTGGTGAATTACATTGCGTAGGGGCGACGACGCTGGATGAATATCGTCAGTATGTGGAAAAAGATGCGGCTCTGGAGCGACGCTTTCAAAAGGTGCTGGTCGATGAGCCTAGTGTCGAAGATACCATCGCGATTTTGCGCGGGCTCAAGGAAAAATACGAAGTGCATCATGGCGTCGATATTATTGACCCGGCGATTGTTGCTGCTGCCACGCTGTCGCATCGTTATATTAGTGACCGTCAATTACCAGACAAGGCTATCGACCTGATCGATGAGGCGGCATCGCGCATTCGAATGGAAATCGATTCCAAACCGGAAAGTATGGACCGCATGGATCGGCGTCTCATACAGCTCAAAATTGAGCGTGAGGCGCTGAAAAAAGAATCTGATGAGGCATCTAAACGCCGTCTGCGTGATCTCGAAACGGAAATTGCTAAGTTGGGCCTTGAATATGCCGACCTTGAAGAAGTGTGGCGTTCTGAAAAAGCGGCCTTGCAAGGTACTCAACATATCAAGGAATCTCTGGATCGTGCCCGTCAGGAACTGGAAACCGCCCGCCGTGCGGGGGATCTCGCGCGTATGTCGGAGCTGCAATACGGGCAAATTCCTGATTTGGAAAAAGAGCTGGATATGGCCTCGCAGGTCGAAATGATGGACATGACCCTGTTGCGCAACAAAGTGTCTGAAGAAGAAGTGGCCGAGGTGGTTTCCGCGTGGACGGGGATACCGGTCAGTAAAATGTTGGAAGGCGAGCGCGAAAAGCTCCTGCAAATGGAAGAACTGCTACAGCAGCGCGTGGTGGGGCAAAGTGAGGCCGTTAAAGTGGTCTCGGATGCTATTCGTCGGTCGCGTGCCGGGCTCTCTGACGCCAACCGTCCAAACGGTTCGTTCCTGTTTTTGGGGCCAACCGGTGTTGGTAAAACGGAGCTAACCAAAAGTCTAGCATCGTTCCTCTTCGATACGGACGAAGCTATTGTGCGCATCGATATGTCCGAATTCATGGAAAAGCACTCAGTTGCACGTTTAATCGGTGCGCCTCCGGGTTATGTAGGGTACGAAGAAGGCGGCTATCTTACCGAAGCGGTGCGTCGTAAACCGTATTCTGTGGTGTTGCTGGATGAAGTGGAAAAAGCCCACCCTGATGTCTTTAATATTCTCTTGCAGGTGCTCGATGAAGGCCGATTGACGGATGGACATGGCCGCACCGTGGATTTTCGCAATACGGTGATTATTATGACCTCGAACCTGGGCTCTGAGTTGATTCAACAGATGGCGCGTGATGAAAGTTATAGTGAAGCGAACGGTGGTGAAGCGAACTATGGCGAAGAGAGCTGTGCCGAAAAGCACTATGCCGATATGAAGTCAGCGGTTATGGACGTTGTGGCCGGGCATTTCAGGCCGGAGTTTATCAATCGTGTGGATGAAACGGTGGTCTTTCACCCCTTGGGACGTGAACAGATTCGTGAAATTACGCGTATTCAGGTCGACATTCTCAAGTCACGCTTACGTGAACGCGACATGGACCTGGAAATAACAGAAGCCGCGTTAGATTATTTGGGCGATGCAGGTTTTGACCCGGTTTATGGCGCTCGCCCGTTGAAAAGGGCGATTCAGCAAGGCATTGAGAATCGTTTGGCACAGGATATTTTGTCCGCGCATTATTTGCCGGGGGATGTCATTGAAGTCGACAAAAAAGGTGATGAGTTAGTGTTTAGTAAAAAAACCAATGCCGCTATTAGCACAGCATAAGTACAATATGCTGTAAATGGCATAAGAATGGCGACGCTGACAACAGTCATTATCTCTAATCAATCTGAGAAATATCCCTTTAAAAGTCCAATTAATAACCCAGCGTATTAGTTGCTTTGATAAAAGGTCCTTTAATAAAAGGGCCTTTTATGTTTTAAAACAACATGTTTGCTTCAGTCCCTCGTTTTTTCCAGATGTAGTCCATTGAAGATCTCTATACCCTTTCTCTTTACAGGGATGATATCCAGGCTTACATTAAACCATACATTTTGTATGGAATTGTTGACCGCTTTAGTCTGGTACTGACATTTCCACTTTTGTGAGCATAAAGTTGGAGAGATTTGATATGGCATTTGTAACGGGTTTGAGCATTGTAGCGACGGTGGGTGGTTTCATTTTGTTAGTGACGTTGAAAGATGTTATTAGCGCAGGATAATCGCTGAAAGGGCAAAAGGGCAAAACCTTAGGGGACGTTTTAAACGTCGTTTTTAACTGATGGGTTAGCTTGATAATTGTTTTGAAGAGTTGTTTTGAAGCGTTGCATTGAGCGTTAACGGCTTATACAAAAAAAGCCCACGGACATCGGCAAATGTTCGTGGGGTTTTTAGCAGATCACTAACCGTTAGCGAGCAGGGAACGGTATGACGATGGCCTTCTCACGGTACGCAGAAGCAGAGGGTCTGAGGCTGTTACGGTGATTTTTACGGAATGCAGAGGTGATTTTAACCAGTGTACGTTGGTGGTCGTTCAGGTGATGCAGAGAGTCCCACATCATGTTCATCATACTGAGGCAAGAGGCCATGGGAGTCCGCGCCAACTTGCGGGCCTGGTCTATTTGCCATTGCAATCCTCGTAACCGGCGTTGCTTTTCGGCAGGTATACGAGTGAGAAAAGACTCTATATATTCAATGCGTTTGGACTCAAATTTTGCCGGGTCTTCTTTTGCCAGGGTTCGCAGCTCATCAAAATCAGGATGAGGATACTGACTTTCGGGCTTTTCTTTGTGTTTAATACTCATACTTTACTCTCCACTCGCCCGTTGCTTTTATGAAGCGGTTCGCGAGATTACTGCGTTTCTTGCTATGGCCATCATTAGCCTCATGCTGCGGTGAAAAGGCCCCCCGTTTCATTAGCACCAATATCTCCAGTACTAACTCCGCAGACATTAGCAATGCCTGTATTCATCCATTTCAGCCACTGTTAGCGGTAACAGCGCGTAGCATTTGCGGGTAACGAATGCGGCTGAGGCGATAATGCTTCCCTAAATACCCTTTATGGTTATTGTTGAGTATGTGCCCATTGTCCAGAAATTAACCATTTTTGTCAAAAAATAGATTATATTTTACAGGGTTATTCAGGGGGTTTATATCGGTTTGGATGATAACTGTGGTATTTGTCAGGGGGTTATTGTACTGAAATGGGGGGCTAATGTGGTGTAGGGTCACGTGCAAAACAAGGCGTTGGGGGTTGTTTTGTTTGAATGCGGTTTACCGATAACCGATAGTTTTCCGGGTTGTGCCGTTGTCTTGCAGATAAGACAACGGCAGTTCAACGACGGATTAAATAACTACGCGACAGCCGTCATCTTTCTTGCGGCATTTCTGGTGGCTTTTAAAACACCTTTCAGATAATGCCCGGTGTGTGAGTCTTGTTGTGCCGCAATGGTGTCAGGTGTGCCTGCAGCGACGATGCTACCGCCGCCTTCACCACCTTCCGGCCCCAGGTCAATAATCCAGTCGGTGGTTTTGATCACATCCAGATTATGCTCAATGATCACGATGGTATTGCCGTGGTCACGTAGCCGGTGCAACACACCCAGCAACTGTTCTACATCGTGGAAATGCAAACCGGTTGTGGGTTCATCCAGAATGTAGAGGGTGTTCCCTGTGTCACGTTTGGACAGTTCACGGGCCAGTTTTACCCGTTGTGCTTCACCGCCCGACAGGGTTGTTGCCGCCTGGCCGAGGGTGATGTAACTCAGCCCCACGTCGACCAGGGTTTGTAGTTTACGTGCAACGGAAGGAATGGCATCAAAAAATACCCGTGCATCTTCCACGGTGAGTTCCAGCACTTCATAAATGCTTTTACCCTTGTATTTTACTTCCAGGGTTTCGCGGTTATAGCGTTTGCTTTTGCAAATATCGCAGGGCACATAAATGTCGGGCAGGAAGTGCATTTCGACCTTGATGACGCCGTCTCCACGACAGGCTTCACAACGACCGCCTTTGACATTAAAGCTGAACCGCCCCGGTGTGTAACCGCGTAACCGCGCTTCCTGGGTGCCGGTGAATAATTCGCGAATAGGCGTGAACAGGCCCGCATAGGTTGCCGGGTTGGAGCGCGGCGTGCGGCCAATGGGGCTTTGATCAATCTCGACCACTTTATCAAACTGGTCGAGACCTTCGATGCTTTCGCAAGCGGCCGAAGCTTCAGGGTTTTTATTAATCTCCTGAGCTGCCCGGCGATACAGGGTGTTGTTAATCAGTGTGGACTTGCCAGAACCCGACACGCCGGTGATCGCCACCATCAGCCCTATAGGAATATCGATATTGACATTCTTAAGATTATTGCCGCTGGCGCCTCGGATGCGAATCTGTCGGGCTGGGTCGGGGGCCGTCAGGGTGTCGGGTATCGAAATGTACTTTTTACCGGACAGGTATTGGCCCGTAATGGAATCTGCATTATCCATCACTTCCTGGGGCGTACCCTGGGCGATAATTTCGCCGCCATGCACACCGGCGCCGGGGCCAATGTCCAGCACATGGTCGGCACTGAGAATGGCATCTTCATCATGCTCGACGACAATCACGGTGTTGCCCATGTCACGCAGGTACGTGAGCGTATTGAGTAGGCGTTGGTTATCGCGCTGGTGCAAACCGATGGAGGGCTCATCCAGTACGTACATTACGCCCACCAGTCCTGCGCCGATCTGGCTAGCGAGACGAATACGTTGTGCTTCACCGCCGGACAGTGTATCGGCACTGCGGTCTAACGAGAGATAGTCAAGTCCGACGTTGACCAGAAAACTCAGGCGCTGATTAATTTCATTGACGATCTTGTCAGCAATGGCACCCCGATGGCCGTCCAGCTTCAGGTGAGTGAAAAATTCCAGTGCGCGGCCCACGGGTAACGCGGTGATTTGCGGTAGTGGTTTTTCAGCAATGAAGACATTGCGTGGCCCTTTTGCCAGACGGGTGCCATCGCAATCGGGACAAGGTTTTGTGTTGAGGTATTTGGCAAGCTCATCCCGCACCACGTTGGAATCAGTTTCGTGATAGCGCCGATCCATATTGGGGAGGATACCTTCGAAGCAGTGGCTGCGAACGGTGAAGCTGTTTTTGCCTTTACCGCCCTGACTTTTAAGACCTTGGCTTTTAAAGTAACGAAAGTCAATTTCATCCTCGCCACTACCGTCGAGAATGATTTTCTGGATATTGTCAGGCAAGTCCTCGAACGGTGTTTCTAACTCAAAGTCGTAATGCTCGGCCAATGAACTGATCATTTGAAAATAATAGGCATTACGCTTGTCCCAGCCTCGAATCGCACCGCCAGGCAAACTGAGTTCTGGGTGACGCACCACACGCAGCGCATCAAAAAACTGCTTAACACCCAGACCGTCACAACCATCGCAGGCGCCTGCGGGGTTATTAAACGAAAACATGCGGGGTTCCAGCTCCGGCAGAGAATAACCGCAGTGAGGGCAGGCAAACTGGGCAGAAAACAGCAATTCATCAGCGTCACTGTCATCCATAAACGACACCGAGGCAATGCCATCGGTGAGTCCTAGCGTGGTCTCAAAAGAGTCGGCCAGACGTTGTTGCTGGTCTTCCCGCACCTTGAGACGATCCACCACGGCTTCGATGGTGTGTTTCTTACGCAAATCCAACTCAGGCACACCGTCCAGTTCATAAATCTCGCCGTTTACACGAACCCGGACAAAGCCCTGGGCGCGTAAATCCTTAAAGACGTTGAGATGCTCGCCTTTGCGATTACGCACCACCGGCGCCAGCAGCATGATTTTACTGCCCTCAGGCAGCGCCAATACCTGATCCACCATCTGGCTGACCGTTTGCATTTCCAGCGTGCTGCCATGATCGGGACAGCAGGGCAGGCCCGCACGGGCATAGAGCAGGCGCAGGTAATCGTAAATTTCGGTAATCGTACCCACCGTAGAGCGGGGATTGTGCGAGGTGGATTTTTGCTCGATGGAAATCGCGGGCGATAGCCCTTCGATATGGTCAACATCGGGTTTTTCCATCATCGACAAAAATTGCCGGGCATAGGCGGATAACGACTCCACGTAACGGCGTTGGCCCTCGGCATAAATAGTGTCGAAAGCCAGGGAGGATTTGCCAGAGCCGGACAAGCCGGTAATCACAATGAGCTTGTTGCGGGGCAATTCCAGGTCAATATTTTTAAGATTGTGGGTGCGAGCGCCCTGAATACGTATAAAATCCATACAAACTTGATCTCTCAATGGGGTACTAAAACGGGCGTATTGCAGTAAAAAGGGTTGATAAAAGGGCTAAAGAGAGCCGTTTTATGCTCTTGCTCTTCACTTTTGCTCTTAGCTTTTGCTATTAACAACAGGGCGCAGGGTGGATAGACAACTATTCCCCATAAACCCACTCAACTTTTTCCGGCGCAACGCAAACCTGATACTATACGCCGTTCCATCTTCGCGGGCCAAAGTTCACGAGCATTTCACGAACATAAAGTTCGTCGTGCGGTTCTCTCAACGCAATTGACTATACGTTTGGCAATGCGTCTGAAAAGAAGCGTATAGCTGAGATGGGTAAGAAATGGACACTAAAAACCACTTGAGACCATCGACGTGACAAGTAGCAACACAGAATCAGGCGCAAGCCAGCCAGACACTTCTCCCTCCCAGCCACTTGGGCAGCCAACCGGCATGGTGCCTGCGGAGCGCCGCGCGGTATTTTCCCTCGCCAGTATTTATGCCCTGAGAATGATGGGGTTATTCATGATCCTGCCCGTGTTCGCACTCTATGGCGAAACATTGGAAGGTTACACGCCCGCACTCATCGGCATCGCTATTGGTATATACGGCCTCACCCAAGCGGCCTTCCAGATTCCTTTTGGTATGGCCTCAGACCGTTTTGGACGTAAACCCATCATCACTATCGGCCTGCTCATTTTTGCCGGTGGCAGTGTAGTGGCAGCCACGGCCGACACTATGAACGGCGTTATCATTGGCCGTGCCTTGCAAGGTGCTGGTGCCATTGCCGCCGCCGTCATGGCGCTCACCGCCGACCTCACGCGCGAAGAAAATCGACTCAGCGCCATGGCTATCATCGGCATGAGCATTGGTGTCGCCTTCGCCACCTCACTGGTCATGGGGCCCGTGCTGAACCAGTGGATTGGTGTCGACGGCATCTTCTGGCTTACGGGTGTGCTGGCTTTGGCGGCCATCGCCGTATTGCACTTTGTGGTACCCACCCCGGTGCGCAGCAGTTTCCATCGAGACGCCCAGACGGTGCCTGCTCAGCTCAAAAAAGTCATCACCAACCCACAGCTATTACGCCTGGATTTCGGGATCTTCGCCCTGCACATGATGCTCACCGCTACATTCGTCGTGTTGCCATTGGCACTGCGTGACCATGCCGGCCTGGAAGCCGCCAATCACTGGTATGTTTATTTGCCCGTCATGCTGCTCTCCATGCTATTGATGGTGCCATTTGTCATCATTGCCGAGAAAAAACGCCGCATGAAAACCGTGTTTACCGCCGCGGTGCTCATTTTGGCCATCGGTGAACTAGCCTTCATGTTTGGCTTTGACTCCATCACCGGGATTATCTTTGGCCTGTTTATCTTCTTCACTGCTTTTAACGTACTGGAAGCCACACTGCCATCGTTAATCGCCAAGGTCGCCTCGCCAGACAACAAAGGCAGCGCCATGGGCGTGTACTCCAGCTCACAGTTCCTGGGCGCCTTCTTTGGCGGCACCATGGGAGGGTGGTTGTACGGTCAGGTTGGAATGGAGGCGGTATTTGGCATGTGCGCCGCAATAGCCATCGTCTGGTTTTTGGTCGCCGCGACCATGCAGAGCCCCCGATACCTCAGCAGCCACCTGGTGCGAGTCGGAACAATCACGAAAGAACAAGCCCGGCATCTGGTCGGCGAACTCACCCAGGTCACCGGCGTTGCAGAAGCCGTGGTGATCGCCGAAGATGGCATCGCCTATTTAAAAGTAGACTTACATGCCCTGGACCGGGAAGCCTTAAAAGCCTATTCCGTAGAACATGACCCGATCCAGCATGGTGACGCAGCAGATAATATAAGCCGCGAAAAAGCCGCAGACCAGACGAATTAGTAATCCGGCCGTATTATAGGCTGGATTAATGATGCGGTGCAGGGACGCACCGCCGTTGGCGATAGCCAGCGCGAGTCCGCAAAATACAAGCGAATTCGCTAATTTGCGCCGGTGTTTTGCGGGCGACTTAAAATAGATCAGGATGATCTATTTTAAGTCCGGGTTAATAGTCCTGTTTTATGTAGGGTGGGCATTGCCCACCATTGAATATTGCATTGAATTTTGATATGAATTTTTTGATTAAGCAGTAACGAGGAGAGAGCAATGGCACGTGGCGTAAATAAAGTCATATTGATTGGCAACCTGGGGAATGACCCGGAAGTGAAATACATGCCCAACGGCGGCGCAGTGACCAATGTCACCATCGCGACATCTGAAAGCTGGAAAGACAAAAACACCGGCGAGCAAAAAGAAAACACCGAATGGCACCGAGTCGTGTTCTTCCGTCGTTTGGCCGAAATTGCAGGCGAATACCTGAAAAAAGGCTCAAAAGTCTACATCGAAGGCAAACTGCAAACCCGTAAATGGCAAGACCAAAGTGGTAACGACCGTTACACCACCGAAATTGTCGCCAACGAAATGCAAATGCTCGATTCCCGCGGCGGCGGTGGTGGCGGAGGAATGAGCGAAGGCAGTGGTGGTTACAGCCAGAACCCGTCATCGAATGCACCGTCCTCATCACCTTCATCCGCTCCCCAACAGTCCGCGCCAGCCCCAGCGCCCCCAGCAGGCGGCATGGGCGACTTTGATGACGATATTCCGTTTTAAAGGATTACGGTAGACGGTAATGTATGAAACTAAGCCCCTATTTATAGGGGCTTTTTATTGATAAGGTTGAGCAGTATTCGCAGATGGTAAACGTAAAAAATTCCGCCTTAGCTCAGTATTACAGGAATACGCATAGTAATGCTTGACGCTAAGGATGGTTGTTGGAAAGGAGCAAAAGAAGCTATTATGCTAATTTGTATATATGGAAGTACAATGCATATGCAGAAGTTAGACGAATTAAAAAATCATACTACTTAAAGCCCTCTTTGGAAGGCTTATTGATAGCATAGAGAAGGAACATTAAAATATGTCAGGCCCTAGGGAATATACGGATAAAACATTAAAACGTTTATTTGGGCTCTCCAGGAATATATGTTCTTTTCCTCAGTGTGAAAAAGAAATGAGTGATGAGAAATCAGCCAAACACTCAAATATATGCCATATAGAAGCTGCAAATGAAGGCGGTGAGCGTTGGAATGCTGATATGGGTAATAAGCAACGAGCTGATTACAACAACCTGATACTTTTTTGTCCTCCCCATCATGATGAAACCGATGATGTAGTTAAATATACCATTGGTATTTTAAAGGCTATGAAGAAAAATCATGAGCATGAAATGGCTGGGCGCTGCTCAATAAAAAATCCTTTGGCTAAAAGGCCTTCATTATTGACTGAGGTAATCAATAAAATTGCAGAAGTTGATTTGGATGAATTAACGGATGAAGTTATTATTAATAGCTTCTCTGTTGAAGATAAAATTTCTTATAATCACGTTACTGAAAGTAGCCCTATTATCCAGGAATATAGTGGTTATCAGGGCAAGATAAATGCTATTTATAGTGAATTTGAGCGTGAAGGAAATGGGCGTAAAACTTCGCTGTTGAGAAATGTGAAAAGTATTTATCTCGAAGCTAAAGGGAAGGTTTTAGGGACTGATCAATCATTAGGCAACGTAAGAGTCCATGCGGACCAGCTAATAGAGTATGTAAAGCGGCGTTTGCATGAGTTGGTTGGCTCAAGCCTTAATAATGATAGTTCGTTGCCTTATGAAGACGTAGAGTTTGCAGTTTCTATCGTTATGGTTGATGGCTTTATGCGCTGTAAGATATTAGAGGAACCCAAAAGTGATTGTTAATCAAGATAATCATCCTCAGCGTCAGCTTTATTATCTAGGGGCCAAAGCACTTGAAGTTTTAAATTCTAAAGGCGGATCTGCAGATTTTTTTGAAATTTACCAAGCACTAAAAATAAATGAAGATATTTCTATAAGACTGTTTGTTTTGACTGTTGATTGGCTTTATCTACTTGGGGCGGTAACGTCAAATAAAGGATTAATCGAAAGATGTTCTTAAAGTCATTAACCATAGAAAGCGAAGGTTTTACGATACGTGAAATTATTTTCCATAAAGGAGTGAATTTCATTGTTGACGAAACCAAATCGTCCGATAGCAGTGATAAGCAATCAGGAAATAATGTCGGCAAGACAACAGTTTTGCGCCTGATTAACTTTTGTTTAGGTGCAGATGGCAAGAGTATTTACCAAAGCAAAGAGTTTAAAAATAATATTAATGAAGAAGTGAAAGAATTCTTAACGGAAAAGCGGGTAGTAATAACGCTGAAGTTGAGAGGTGATCTTGATGATTCTTTATCTCGTCAAATTGAGATTCGTAGAAATTTTTTAAGCAGTAGTAAAAAGATATTAGAAATAAATGGAAAGTCAGTTAGAATAAAAGATTTTGATAGTGAACTTAAAAAATTGGTTTTTGGATATGAGGAAGAAAAGCCAACCTTTAAGCAGCTAAAAGCCAAAAATATACGAGATGAAGCTGAACGTTTAGAAAACACTGTAAGAGTGCTCGGCAGTTTTGGTAAAGCTGAAGAGTATGAAGCTTTGTATTTATTTTGGTTGGGGGTTAATTATCCTAACGCTGAGAAAAAGCGCAGCCTATTAGACGATAAAAAAGTTGAAGATAAACTATATAGTCGTCTAGTATCGGATAATAGCGAATCTAAGATACAGCAGTTTTTAAAAATTGTTGAACGTGATATTGAAAAATTAGAACATAAAAAAAATAACTTTAATATCAATGAGGATTATGAGGCTGATTTAAAGTCTCTAAATGAAGTGAGAGCTGATCTAAATTTGCTTTATACTGAGCAAAGCCAGCTTAGCCTTAGAAAAGAGCTGATTGAGGAAAGTCGATCTGAGTTGGAAGGGGATATAGTGAATGAAGAAATATCTCAAATTACAGAACTTTATGCACAAGCTAAGGTAATTATTCCTGACCTTCAGAAGAGCTATGAAGATATTGTCATATTTCACAACCAAATGATTTCAGAAAAAATTCATTATGTGACGGAAGAATTGCCGAGCCTCCAAGACAAACTAATAAAAACCGTATCCGCTATACAACTTAACCTCAATAAAGAGCAAAAGTTCGTGGAAGCGTTGAAAAAATCGGATGCTATTGATGAGTTTCAAATAGTAATCTCTGAATTAAACGGCATGTATGAACAAAAGGGCCGATTAGAAGAAAAATCAGAACAACTTCAAAAAACTAAAGAAAACTTGGTATATCTTGAAAAGAATCTTGCAGTTATTGATAAATCAATATTTAGCCTAGATAAAGTCATTCAAGAACGAGTATCTACGTTTAATGGTTTTTTCTCTGATATATCTAATAAATTATATGGTGAGAAATTTGCTATGAGTGCTTCTTTTGAAAGAAAGAAAAATTCTGAGTCCTCTTTTTATAAGCTTTATATTGACACTTTAAATGGGCAAACAGGAACCGGTAAAAAGAAAGGTGAAATAGCAGCTTTTGATATTGCCTATGTAAAATTTGCTGATAAAGAACATATACCAAGTTTGCATTTTATTTTACATGACCAGATGGAAGTTGTGGATGATAACCAAATTATTGGATTGGTTCGAGAAGTTGTTAATGCCGGTTGCCAGTTTGTTGTGCCTATTTTACGTGACAAACTGCCAAAAGAACTGGATAAGTCAGAGTATCAGGTTTTATCCCTGTCACATGAAGACAAACTATTTAAAATTTAAACAGGGTGCTTTCTGACTCTTCAAATTAAATAAGGAAATAAATAGCTAAGCTGAATTGCTAGCCTCCCGTTAACATTACATAACAAAATGGTCAGGGGACTAGTTTAATTGTTATTGGCTTTCCTCGGAGTGTTAGTGGCTAAAAGCGGCGGTTGATGCTGTCATGAGATTCATGATCGCGCACGTAAAGGCGATAGTTTTGCTTTTGAAACCACCTTGAGTGGTCGTGCTTATGCGCGATACATTTCTTGCTGGCAGCAAGATGGATACTGAGTGAAACTGTTTTTTCTCAAGTTGGTTTCCCCTGAACTGGCTATTGCCCGTGTGCATCAAAGAGTCAAAGCAGGTGGTCATAATATTCCCATTCGGGTTATACGCCGACGGTTTAAAGCGGGGTTAAATAACCTGGAAATACTTTATAAGCCTATTGTTGATGAGTGGGCTACTTATGATAACTCAGGGGCAATCCCTAAACTTTTGGACGAGGGTAGAAATGATGAGCGATGATAAAAATAAGTCAAATATAAAACAGAGAGACCCTGACCTGATTAATGCCGAAGTTGCGATGAAACGTGCGGCGATTAAAGCAAGAGAAATTGCCGGGAAAACGGGCACTGCGGTGGTGACCTCGGAAAATAAAGTCATTCGGGAAGAATATCCAAACCAGATATCGTCTAAGCACTAAATTCCTATGATCAACGCAATCTTGTTTCCAATTCTCAGTTGTTTGCATTGTGATGTAGGAGCAGCTTCAGCCGCGAAAATCGTTCTACCACCACTGTCTCGAAGCGATACCGTGTATTTTTTGGTTTGATATATTTTTACCGGTTACCCGCCTTGTTCTTCCATTATTTTACGTCGTTTGTCGGCGGCATCCTGAACGATTTGTTCTACTTCTTCGGCTTTTTTAATGGTCTCTAGCTTTTCTTTTAGAAAATGATCGTCAGGAAGCGTTTTGTCGTGTTTGGCGGTAGTGTCTGATGCGTCATCACTACCTGAACAGCCTGTTATGGCAAATACAAAAAATAGAAGGAAAATCGACAGGCTTTTTATTAATGGTTTTTGTTGCAATGTGTTCATTATTTTTCCATAGGTGAGTGAGAATCACTCATGTCATCGTGATGATCTTTCATCGGTTTTTTAAAGAGTATTAACTTGACGCGCCGGTTGCTTGCCCGCCCTTTGTCTGTTCGATTAGTGGATTTCGGTCTACGTTCGCCATAGGTTTTTAGTTTGAACAACGATGCTGGGACACCTTTTGAGGTGAGGTAATCTTTCACGGCCTGACTGCGGCGTTTGCCGAGTTTATCGTTATTACGTTTACGTCCGACGTTGTCAGTATGGCCTGATATTTCCAGGTGTTGAATGTTGTCTTGTATAGCCGAATCAGATCGTAAATACCGTGCTACACCGTCCAGTCGTTTGCGGTCGGCGGCCTTAATCGTGTGTTTACCAAAAGCGAAGTGCATCAGGCTCAGCTTAAAGTCGGAAAATTTATACGTTGGCAGGGCGGACAAACAGCCAATAAATTCATCCAATGCTTCTTTGATGTGAATACCGGGCAATGCAACACTGACTTGGTCGCGGGCATCCGCCCAATCACGATAACTAAAAGTAGGAAACATGCCTTTTTGCAGTTCAGCCAATAAGCGGCGTGACAGGTCTTCTTTTAGCTGAAACGGATTTGCGCCTTTAATGACGGCTACTTCACCCAAATCTACGCTGCTCACCTGATGCTTCCATTCAGGCGGTAAAGATCGTAAATGCGCTTGGTCTTTTGTGCGCGTGGCTTTCCGTTTTACCCTCATCGAAAAGCCTAATTTTTCTCCCGCCGTTTGGGAAAATGTTGCTCGCCCATAAAGGGGAATGTCGTGCGTTAACGCGCAATGGCGTTTTTTTGATGAGGCGACCCAACGCACATTGTCCAATGGTGCCTGGTAATGCTGGGTGCCAGCATGTGCGACAGAAGTAAGCCCCAACACCGCCATGAAACCCAGAAGTACCAACACCAGCAATATTGAGCGAAACATGCAGGCACGCATGTCGACAAACGATGCATTAATCGCAGTTGGCATGGATAGTGTATTGCTATGAATGTGAAAAACTTTCATGGGCGACCTCAATGCTGAGTACAGCGGCCAAAAGCGATAATTTCTTTAGTGTTTACAAGGCTCTGTACGGTGGTATGTCAGCGTTACAGAAGGGGTAAATACGTTGGCTAAGCCCGCGTAATTGTTCAACCTAAATTAATCAGTTGGATCTACTGCGGCTGCCTAATGCACTGAATCTAAACTGTTTTTCTATTTTTTAAGACTCACCCGTAGAATGACTACGCGGTCGCCTTAAAAATTGGAAAAACAGTTTATCTTCAGCACCTTAGGCACCCTCGCTACGATCCAACTGATTAATTTAGGTTCAAGAAAGTGCCGGTTATTGCCGCTAGCGGCAGTAATTGCGTCAAATAGTGAATGAAGTAGTGTCCGTACCGTTCACGTCGAAACACTATTTCAAAAGTATCGATGTCCGAGGAGGCAATGTGGTTAAGGCATTAAGGGTTAAAAACAAGCGATTACTGGCTCTGACGGCACGTCTGCTCGCATTGCTGCTGATCATGTTAGTGAGTCCAGTACAGGCGCAATCGGTTGAGGCCGAAGGCATCGCGCCCATTAATGGGCCGGTGGGTATTGCAAAACGTCTAGCGCTGCAAGACGCCATTCGACAGGCGCTACTCAAAGCCAGTGCGCAGGTATCCACCACCACGGTGGTGTCATCACGAGGAGTGGTTTCGGACAATGTGCGTTTTACTGCACGGGGTAATGTCACCAATGTTGTGGTCATCGACGAATGGACCGATGAGTCTAATTACTACGTAAAGATACGCGCACAGGTACCGGGAACGGGAGTGTCGAGTGGTGGTAGAAGCGTTACGGGGGGCGCAATGGCTGGGGCGCTGACAAGCACGACAATGCAAGCACAAGGTACGATGCAAGGGCAATCAATGCACCGTGCAGGTGATGTAGGCCAGTATCGCCGTAAACTGGCAATCACCCAGTTTCATGTGATGGACCGCACTCACATCGCTGACTTACCCAACATAGAAACAGAAATATCCCGTGAATTGAAACGTCGACTAGCGGCCAGCGGTCAAGTACGTACCGTCGATGCCTCGCAATATTTACTGCCGTTGGGTAACGATGGAGTGATGTCGCAACGGCGTATTCTGGGAGCCTTGCCACCCGCCAAAGAAGTAGGGCAGCTGGCCACGGAATTTGCCGAGTCCCTGGGCGTACAATACATCGTGAGCGGCGTGATTCGTGATATGGGGATTACCAAGCACATGCTGGGTGCCAGAGTCCGACATCTGGAACTGGATATCATCGTACATGACGGCATTACGGGTGAAGAAGTGGCACGGCACCGCCTGAATGAATCCGTTGTTGATGCAGGCCCCTTTGATTTCCCCACCACCTCTCCCGTATTAAATGACAAATTTTATGCATCCCCTTTCGGACAACGAGTACACCGAGTGCTGAATAAACTGGTGAACATGATCATCGCTGATTTGAGCAATCAATTGTTTACCGCACGAGTGATACGCACCGAGGGCAAGCAGGTATTTTTTGATGCAGGGGGAAATGCCAATGTTAAAGTGGGAGACGTACTCAACACCTTTCAACTCAGCCAGGCATCGGTCAATGACTTAGCCGGCCAGCGTTCCCTCGGGTTTTCAGAAGCCCCCACCGCCATCCTCGTCGTTACCAAAGTGCAACGCCTCTTCTCCGTCGGAGAGCTGGACTCAGAAACGATCCGCTTAAGCCCCGGAGATGTGATACGGTTTGAGCCTTGATAAGGACGTGGTAACGAGAATATATTTTGACCATCAATATCATATCCACATCTGATTAAGCCCTTCACGCAACCAGAATCATCAGATTCGATGAGCGGCGAGAAATGCGATAACGTTAGGGGCCACGATAGCAAATGCTTCCACAACCCAGTATCGTCATGAATTACCGCATGAATTACCCAAATGAGCTACCAAGACTATATTGAGATTAGCCGCGCAAAGCGTAGCGATAAACCGCGTATCAAACAGACACATATCAGCATACTACTGGTAAACAAGAAAAGAATACCCTGTATTCAGAAGACGCCGTCAATACATCCCTGTAGGCTCGGCAGCGGCATGAAATTGTTGTTGGATTAAAATCTCTCGCCGATTCTTTTCGCCACTCCTAATCACCCCCAATCACCCCCAATCACCCTCAATCACCCTCAATCACCCCGCAAGGGAATGAACCGGGCATATCAATGATTATTTAATCGACGTAATTTTACCCGCAATAACATAAATACCGGGCGCGCCATTCTGTTGGGCCCGAATCACCTCCACAGTTGCCTCAAAGGGCGAAACTACCGAATACTGTGGTGTCATATTAATCTCCAACTCAGTTCCATCCGTAATCTCGTTTTCAGTGGTAAACATAATACCTGTCGCACTCAGATTGCAGCAGATACCGTGGTACGTCTCATTGGAACCCTCCTTGCGAAATTGCAAAGGGTGATCCGCGCCCATTCGTTTGAAATTGCGTTTTTCATCATAGCTACTAATAGGCATGGCAAACTCCTCGTGTGCGTTCACTACACTTGTTAACAAAAGATAGCGCAATGTGCAAGATTTGTTCAGAATTTGGTTGCCCGTCATTCAATCGGTATGCCCTAAAATGGCCTGCTATTCATTGAAATAGATTGATTTTAATGACTTATTCGCTAATAGAGCTTGTATTCAATGTCCCTATTCGATGATCACACAATGCTGGGTAATTAATAACAAACAAACCCTATAGCGCCACACACCACTCTCGATACGCCAAGCCATCACTCCACCTTCCCGTCATTCCGGCGAAGGCCGGAATCCAGATTGTCGATGAAACCCCTGAATTCCGCTTTCACCACAAAGCGGGAAGGGCAGCGTTAGTTGTTGCCCTAATCACCGGGAAACAACCATATCACTACAATCATATCGCTAATGGTATAGCCGACTATCCAGTGCCAGCCATACACACCAGAGATACACACCAAATAACGAGCGCCTTGAATATGTAGAGCTTCGAGCTTATTACTGCCTCTATGGAAGCATAATTTGCCCATTAAAGTTTTTTCGGCCTTCAGGGCCGCAGCCCGTTTGATGGATAGCGACCTGAATGGGTGTTTTACTGACATAAGCAGAAAGCAACATACTTTGAATTCTTGCTTGTGTGGGTAAGTCAAATTGAGACCAGTTAAAACTCCAGCCATCATTATTAGTACAGCCTGCGGTGCCTTGCCAGGAGTTACCTTGTATGATTACCGCAGAAGTGGGGTATATGAACATGGTTTTTATGACACCAACTCCATTCCATTCACCTCCTGTAGCAATTGCATGCGTAGGCGATAATAGCAACAATAAAAACAGCCATTTTTGAATATTCATTTTCAAACCCTTTAGTTCATTACGGTTAGTTCATTACGGTTAGTTCATTACGTAATTTCATTATATATTTTTAAATATTGAGAGGGCAAACGAAAATATAGTGCTTTTACAGTTAGAACCTTGCTAAAGCGAAAATACCACCGAACCCAGTAGGGAAGTAATATTGTAGAGCGGCATTAGCCGCGAAAGTGACATCGCAAACACGACGAAAACAGAGCATTACTCACTTAATGCCAAAGGCCGCCAGCTCATGTGTGCTGAATATACTTATCTAGCGAGTTTGTTGGTGTCAGCTATATAATTTATTGTTTGGTTAAATGCTAATATAGATGATTATAGATTGATTAATCCCTTAATTTCTATTTAGTGATTGACCTTATTCAGAACAGAAGTGTGTGGGACAGAAGATTTCTGGTAATATTATCGCTGACAGCGTTTGCGCATAATTATAAAAAAAAGCATAATCTCCCTCCATAGTTATCGGTAAGTTGGGCTTGAATCCGAATTTTTGACCATAACTACCAACTGCTATGCCAATACTTGGCCTGGATAATAAGATAACAAAAGGTAACAAGTCGCCCATCACACACCAGGCTGGAAAAATAGGAAGTGCTAGAAAATAATAAGGTGCGAGGAAAAGGGAGGCAATAAGCAGAGGCTGAGCCACTGTAGTTTTATGGGGATATACGTCGGCAAGGGAGTGTCAATGAATCGTGTAAACACGTATTCAAAACCTTTCTGGCCGCTGTGTACGTTGAATTTACCTGTTCAAAGTATATTCAACTAATTTACATTTCTGTTTGCGTTTCAAGCCTACGTTTTAGTTTACAAAATAGGTTCTCAGCAGTGGTTAACTTGGCCTTCTACTGAGCTGCGAGTAAATAAGTTGTAGTCAGCGTTCATATTGCAATGTCGAAAATTGTATTAATTTCCAAGCCAGAATAATTAATATATTGAGTTAAAGGAATAGTTCATTGAAAAAATTACATACGTTTGCCCTGTGCCTAAGCATATCTCTAGGAATATTTTTTTCTGGAGTGGCAGTCGCCGATGGAACAGAAACGGGTAAGGTGAAAAATATTATCGTTGAAGGGGCCAATATCATATCGATCTGGCTGGAAGGGGAAGGCGACTTTACAGTTGATTGCACCGGTGGTGGGCGTTGGACAATTGCTGCATCAGATGGATTATTTAAAGAAAAATACGCCGCAATACTGGCAGCAGCTTCAGCAGGAAAAACAATTACCCTGTTCCATCTAAAAGCTTATGGTTGTGGAAATTGGGATAGTAATAAGGTTTATTGGGTTAATACGGTTTATTAGTGTAAATTTTCAATATTGTTTTGGTATAACGAGAGTAGTTTAGAAGATTGTTGTGGTTGAATACTGTGTGAAAAATTCCACCATACATGGTGAATTAAGCCTCTATCAATGAATAATAGCCCAATCTACAGATATCTATAAATACAATACTTAAATCACTGAATATTAAGCCTTCAAATACAAAGAGCATTAAATTATGAAGAAAAAAATGATTAAAATATTACACACAGTCATATTTGGTGTTTTTGTATTGCCGCTGACTCTTCAGGCAGAAGATATGCCTGATTACTACGAAGAAGCCGGTATTCCTGCTGCTCGTCAATTATTGAATCAAAATGCTAATGAGCTAATAGACCCTTTCAGTGGCACATTAAATCTTCAGCACGTTGACACAGAAATTCCGGGCAATGGCGGGTTGGATATCATCATTCAGCGATCATATGCAAACTTACACGATGTACAACCGGACCCGCTTGGCTTGCGCACACCATACGGCGTTGGCTGGTCAATGCATTTTGGCCGTGTATTGAAATCAGCAGGCAGTGATGTATGTACTAACGATCCAGTAAATTCTTCCGATAATCCAACCTTGGGATTACCAGACGGGAGTCAGCAATTACTTTTTGATGCTGTTAACCAAGGTGTTGCGGAGACGTATACCTACATAACAAAGCAACGTTGGAAAGCAGATTGCCAATCTTATGGAACTCATAATGGCTTAGCAGTTTGGTCGCCAGAAGGTCTTAAATACGATATGGCGTGGCTTAATAACGCTGGCACAGCGTTATACGTTACAAAAATTACTGACCGCAATGGTAATTATATCAATATTAGCTATGAAAATAGCGCGGCTGGTTACACACTGATCAATTCAGTGACAAGCAGTGATAACCGTACAGTCACGTATAGTTACACTGCCCGTACCAGTAATAGCGTCAGGCTCAACACGATTACTGCTAATAGCCAAACGTGGACATATCGCTATTCAGCGGTGTCCGGTGTCGGGACAGAACATTATAATTTGGATACTGTTGTCAGGCCAGACGGGACAACATGGCAGTATTCGTACAATACTGAGAGTGGAGCGGGTGAATATTCAATTAAAAAAATCACATACCCAACGACCGGTTATGTAGAGTATATCTATGGGTATACGCCGTTTGGGCCAGTCGGTGACTCAAGACAAACAACGTCGGTCACTAAAAAAATAACGTCTGATAACGGAATATGGCTATATAAATATACGCCAGGCTCAGCTTTTGATAAAACAGAAATATCGACTCCCAATGGGGATATAGAGTACCAACATTACGGAGCACGAGCAGCGGATAATGATGGAATAAATTCACTGTGGAAAGTCGGAGTATTGTTGAAAAAAAGTATTGGCGATATTCAGGTTGAAACATATGCGTGGAGTGGTCAGAGAATTTCGGATGAAAACTATTTTAGACCCAAAAGAATTTTGTCTAATGCATTTGACACAGAAATATATGTCCCAATATTAACGAAAAAAATCAGCAACAAGGATGGTACGGATTACACAACAACCTTTCCTTTTGCCAATTACGATAAATATGGAAATGCAGGTAAAGTTGTGGAAACAGGGAATGCTTCGGTTACACGAACAAATACCTATTACATTAATACTGCAAAATGGATATTGCATGAATTAAATGATGAAACACTATCGGGGCTAACAGGTAATTCAACGATTTCCCGCACATATGATGCCAATGGTAATGTCAAATCGGTAAATCGATATGGCGCTACAACTAATTATACTTATACAAATACAAGTGCTAGTAAGGGAGATATAGCCACGATAACTGATCCTGCCGCAAAACGAATAACTTACAGTAATTATAAAAATGGTGTTGCAGGTTCAGAATCTCAGTTAGAAGGCGTATCAATAATTCGGGATGTTAATGAAACAGGCACCATAGCATCAGTAAGGAATGGTGAGTCAAAGCTAACCACTTACGGATACGATTCCCTGAATAGAATTGACTCAGTTCAAAGGCCAATAAACAGTATTGTGTCGATTGATTACTCAGCGAATAAAAGAACATTAACTCGCTTCACCTACTCAGAAATAACAGATTACGATGGTTTTGGCCGCCCGGTAAAAGTGACAAAAATTGGCGGAGATACTTCAGTAGTAAACATCAATTATAACGCCCTAGGACAAAAGCTATTTGAGTCATACCCAAATTCATCAGTGGGTATCTCGTACAGCTATGATAACCTCGGGCGGATAAAAACTACTGCCTATTCCGGGGGCGGGGTAAGCACATATACGTATAAACTTGGTAATAAAGTCACTATAAAAAATCAAAAAGGAAACAGTACCACTTATACATATCGGTCATTTGGCGACCCTGAAGAAAAAGAGCTAATGAAAATACAGTCGCCGGAGTCTATAACGACAACAATTACCCGGAATAATCTTGGGCAGCTATCGACAGTCACACAAGGCGGAAAGACTCGAACGTATAGCTATTACCCAACTCATTTTCTTAAATCAATTGATGACCCTGAAACGAATAAAACAACATATGGCCGAGATAATGTAGGCAATATGACAACCCGGAAAGTTGGCACCTCGGGTACAACGAACTTTACATACGATGGGCTGCATCGATTAAAAACAGTTAACTACCCAGGGGCTACTACGCCAGACGTTACTTATACTTATGACAAAAATAGTAACCTTGAAACTGCAGGAACAAGCGCTGCAACTCGTACATACACATATGACAGCAACGACAATTTGAGAACGGAACGGTTATCAATCGGGGCACAAAACTACTCATTAACCTATAGTTTGTCATTACTTGACCATGTAACATCAATTATTTACCCCAGCGGACGCGTGGTTACCTACTCAACTGACCCCAAAGGGCGACAAACAGAGGTTGCCCCTTTTATTACCGACATTACTTACTACCCTAATGGACAGCCAAACACCCTGCAGTATGCAAATGGTGTACTGACCCAGCTAGGGCAGAATAGTCGTCAATGGATGAGTAGTATAGTGACGCCAATTACAAATGGTAATATCAATTTGAGCTATAGCTATGATAACAATGGCAACATAAAAGAAATAACCAATAACGCTGATAATAGCTATACGCGGAAAATGACGTACGACACTGTTGACCGGTTGGCGACGGCAAGTGGTATTTGGGGAGCAGGTACCATCAATTATGAAATTGGCGGTAATATAAAAACCATGAATATTGGTGGAAGAAATATTGCTTACACCTACGACCCCTCTAATAACAAGCTTCTGTCAACAAGTGGAGGCATCAATCATACATTTGCTTATGATGTATACGGAAATGTTTCTGGTAATGGAACAGATAACTTCACATTTAATGATGCCGCTGATCTGGTGAAAGTCAAACGAAATAGCAATGATATTGCCGATTTTCAATATGATGGAAATCAAAGCATGGTGACCAAGACCGAGGGTGGTCAAACGGTTCATCTCTTGTATAACAAAAGTGGCAACCTAATGGGAGAGTACACCCCAACCGGCCAGTGGTTAAAAGAGAATGCTTACTTAGACAGTAAACTTATTGCTGTTGTTAAAAACCAAGCAGTTATTCCTCCAAGTCTCAATGTTCCCTCAGTTGATTACGACGGTGGTTATACCGTTTCGTGGGTTCCCTCAAATACTACAACTACACAATATGAATTACTGGAATCAACAAGTTCAGACTTTACAAAAGCAGTCTTGATCTACCAAGGCCCAGGTTTGAGCAAGGCGTTCACCGGTAAAGGTAATGGCGAGTATTACTATTGGGTACGAGCGTGTGTGGGCGTACCGGTAACTTGTGGGATTTATTCTACGGGTACAAATAGTATTTCTGTTGAATTGCCACCGGGTATACCGTCAGGTATCACGGTTCCAACGCTCGATACTGACGGGTCGTATAATATTTCATGGGGAAGTGCCAGTGGGACACTTACCCACTATGAGCTTTATGAGGCAACAGATTCGGTATTCTCTGATCAAACCCTCGCAGCATATACGTCATCACTCTCTCAAGTGCTCAGTGACCGCGGCAGCAATCGTTACTACTATCGTATACGTGCATGTTACAAAACCGGTTGTAGTGATTACCGAGTGGGGTTAAACCGGATTGATGTCAATATTCCTATTGGAATTCCATCGTCAATAACGGTACCAGCGAGTGATCAGGATGGTGTTTATGATATCTCCTGGGGTACAACAGCAGGCGGCCCAACTTATTACGAGGTCTACGAAGCCAATAATGCCCTTTATAGTGGTGAATCTTTAGTTGCCCAGGTTGCAGCAACAACAGCAACAATAACCGGAAAGCTAGACGGCACCTATTACTACCGGGTGCGAGGTTGCTCGCCATTTGTATGTGGTGGTTTTGTTGAAGAGCCATTGGGCGTTAATGTGAATATCCTTCCACCTACGCCTCCTGATTATTTAACAGTACCGACGGTAAATTATTCCGGTACTTACAGTATCAACTGGAACTCCGGAGACGGTGAAATTATTCGGTACGAATTATATGAATCGACTAATGCCTCTTTTGCCGGGGAAGCAATGGTATTCCAAGGGCTAGGTTATGCGTTTGGCTTTACAGGCAAGGCAACGTCAAATGCAACGTACTATTACCGCATTCGTGCGTGTAGTGCTGTTGTATGCAGTAACTTCACCACGGGTAGTAATGGAGTCTCTGTTAAAATAGCACCAGGGATGCCGGGGGCAATTACCTGGCCAGCCACTGATGACGATGGAAGGTATACATTGTCTTGGGGAGCTGCAAGCGGAACGGTAACTCATTATGAACTGGAAGAAGATACAAGCAAAACTTTTCCAAGTCCCCTTCGTTATAAACCAAGTGGCCCAAGTGTTGATATTGTTGGAAAAAGTAACGGCAGCTATCTCTATAAAGTACAAGCTTGTAATGGATTTGCTTGTAGTGACTTTACGGATAGTACGGGTTTTGTGACGGTCACCATTCCTACAGATAAACCAAGCTACATCAACGTACCCAGTGCAGATTACAGTGGAATTTACACGGTAGATTGGGGGGCGGCGACTGGAATTAGCTTTAATAGGTACGAACTATACGAGGCGACTGTCTCTAACTTTAGCGATGCTCAATTAATCTACAATGGGACTAATCGTTCTACGGATATCACTAAACAAATGGATGGAAGTTACTTTTATCGTGTGCGAGGTTGCATTGATTATCCGGCTTTCTTTACAAGTTATTGCTCCGATTACCGCACCGGTGAAAATAATGTAAAAGAAACCATTATCAGTACTCGTGCGGCACTTTTATCGATCATCACAAATCTCTTGTTGAACTAATGTTGAATGGGTAAATACGGTTTAACAACAACGACAAGAACAACAGGAGATAAATACTAATGGTTATAAAAATGATGAAAACGAACCTAAAAATAATGCTACACGCCCTATTTTTCATGCTGCTGGCTTTTATGACTTCATCGCCCGTACTCTCAGATGGGCATATCACCTACGTGCATTTTGATGCTTTAGGTTCATCCATAGCGGGCTCTGACAGTACCGGCAGTCTAGTCTGGAGTGAGGAATACCAACCCTACGGCGACAGAATTGTTTCAGACAACAGTACTGGAAATAACCTCTGGTATACCGGTAAAGCCAGCTATGAAAACTTTGGCCTATCCTACTTCGGCGCACGTTGGTATAACCCGGTATTAGGACGGTTTACCGGGATAGACCCGGTGAAGTATCAGGAAGATAACATTCATAGCTTTAATCGCTATGCTTATGCGAATAATAATCCGTATAAGTTTGTGGATCCTGATGGGTTATCACCAAAGATACCTGGTACCCAAAAAGGGCTAGCCGGAAATCCTATTGTTACAGGCGTGAAATGGGCTGCAAAAAAAGGTTTGTCAAAAGACATCTACAAGAAGTTATTTGATAGGAAAAATAATAAAGAGAGTGCGGGGGCAGGGGCCGCAAAGGGACTAGGCGGTGCTGCACAACGCTTAGGGCTGAAGTTGGATGACATCCCAATAACTAATGGTGTCGCTAGGGCTAAGATCAATATTTCAGATACGTTAAACCCTCAAGATATTGGCAAACTAAAAGATGCGTTGAGGTCGAGAGGAGCAACCAGAGCTGAAATTGATACAGGGTTGATTGCAAACCCAAAATTAGATTCTTTTTTAAGGCGGCGAGTACAAGATGGGAAGCCTTTTAATGGAGGAACTGTTCGACCTAGTACGTCTAAAGGCTCGGACTTCACTATAGATTTTGGTTTGTAATGATGAATGTAGATAAAGCTGAATGGTATAGAAACCGTATTTTATGGAAGGCGAGTCAACACAAATTGTTTGAGGATAACGAGAGTTGTTATGAAGGTTCGCAACTCTCGGAAATTCAGAAGAATAAGGTTTTTGATATTGATCCTGATTTAGATGTTGTCTTATTGTTTTGGCACAGCCAAGACAAATGGACAGCACTAGGAACTGAAATGCTTTGCTCTGTATACGAAGATTCGTTAATAACAGTTGAACTAGATAAAATACATAAAGGTGTAGTGCTTGATCAGCTTGAATCTCAATCTGGTCAAGATGCTAAATTTGAATCTGAATTTATTTGTTTAAGTAATTTGAATGAAAAAATATGGGCGCCATCTGGCTCTAATCTTTTTGCTCTTATCAATATTTTGCGAATGTTTCCATTGGCAGAAAAGAAAATAGCATAGGGTTATTTACTCTCAGCTTTAACATAAATCTCCTCAGGCGCATCATCAAAGTATTTAAATAGGGCTGGGCATAACCAGCCTTCACCAGCTCCAGTGATGGTGTACCAATAGCCTTCGCACTCTTCATGTAAGCGAGTGAGTTTACGCTGATAATTTGGGAAAGGCTTCTGCGAGAAAATTAGTCTAAAGCCTTCTTTAGCGTTTGGAATATCACTCACAAGATCGTCAATCATCTCAGGTACGCCAAAAACAAAAGGCTCTTTTACTAGCCCAACGTCTGCATCATCGAAGACCCAAGTGTCTTTATGAAGATAAGGAAAAATAACCATTAATGCATTGTTCATTTAAAATTTACCTATTCGATGCAAGTAATCACAAGCCGCCCATCCTCGATACAAATATCGACATTGGAATCAATATCAAAACCAGCGTCAGTAAGCCATTAGCTTACACGGACACCCACTTAATATCAATGGGGTCAGACTCGATTAATATCAATGGGGTCAGACTCGATTAATATCAATGGGGTCAGACTCTATCAATGGGGTCAGACTCGATTGATATATGATTAGAGGCGTAATATATTGCCTGTACTACTAAATCTGGAAGCAGCAAAATGGCACGTTTACCCCGATTCGTATTACCCGGCCAGCCACAACATGTTATTTTGCGGGGCAACAATCGCACCGAAATTTTTTGCACTGATGCCGACTACCAGTTTTATCTTGAAAAGCTCCAGCTAGCCTGCAAAGCCCACGATTGTGATATTCATGCCTATGTGCTGATGACCAACCACGTACATTTACTGATTACCCCGCATACAGAACAAAGCCTCGCCAAAGCGATGCAAATGCTGGGGCGTTATTACGTACAGTACTTCAATTACTGCTACCAGCGTACCGGCACACTATGGGAAGGCCGCTACAAAGCCACCTTGATTGATAGCGAAGCCTATTTATTGACTTGTATGCGCTATGTTGAGCTAAACCCTGTACGAGCGGGCATGGTCGCACATCCG
>NVUB02000182.1 GCA_002401775.2 Ectothiorhodospiraceae bacterium | reverse complement strand
TTACAGATATTATAATTCGATAAGACCTCACAGCCATAACTTAGGATTATCACCGAACGAAAAAGAAGCGTATTACTGGGAAACCTTTAATTCAATGGCCAGAAAAGGTTGACCACTACAGTATGAACTCGCCAACAAGGTGTAAATTTCCATATTTTGCCTGTTGGCCAGTTAATACATATCACGCAATAACTTCCCGGTTTTGACTCTCAAGTAGTAAAAAAATCAAATGACAGAAATTATTTTACCTGCGTTGTAACCACTGATGTCTCTACTTCCTTGTAATCTGTCGGAAGAGTCGGGTTATAGTTCTCTATTTCCTTTTGTCGAGTCAGAACACTTTTATGAATTTTAGCGCCTTCTGGTATTTTTCGTGTCACTGCTGGCCATAATTTCCACAAATTTGTGCGCGATTCATGTAATTCATCCAAGGGGTTTGGAGGTATTTTTTCTTGCCAGTTTTCATGAAGCTTTAATCCGTTATTTTCAGCAGCCGCCAGCATCCACATCAAGGTAATATTAGAAAGACCACGTTGCTCATATGATCCCCCTACATCAGAATGAACTCCCGTAAACCAAACTTGCTCAATTGTTTGATGGGCTGCCCGAGTGCTCTCATCCCATAAACTGATAGGGAACTTTTTACGCTTTTCATCAATGGCGATGGCTTGGTAGTAATTTTCGACATCGGGATTGGTTTTGGCATTGAAAAATTTTTTACCATAGATCGTTCCAAGGGAGGCGACAGTATCCCAAACGCCTATAAAGTGAGGCTTGCATTCATGACTGTAAGTTGCTTTAAACCCCATGGCAATGTCGTCATTATCGGGGATATTATAGATTTTGCTCGCATAAGGAATCAGGTTTTTGCTACCCTTTTGCAAAAGCCCAACTTTGTGAAGCATGCCGGCCAAAGCGCGTACCGTGAATGCACCACGACTGAAACCGAATAGAAATAATTTGTCCCCTGGTTCGTATCTGTTCATCAGGTATTCATAAGCATCTTCAATATTCGCTTGCAGACCGTAGCCGAAGGCATTTCCTAAAACGACACCGAATTTCTTTCCTATGGTTCTACCGAAAATACTGAAAGTTCCGACACCTGGGTCATAGTAGGACATTTGATCGGTATTGCGAATAATTGGAGCATACATATTAACAACATTAGTATTATTTTTTCCATATTCATTTCCCGTTCCATCGCAACAGATGATGATATTTTTTCCCATAGTCCTTTAGTCCTTTATCTCTGGATTACCGCGCCTGACTCATTTCTTCATCCCCACGTGCGGATAAAGAAACTTCAATTTAGCGTCGATATTTTCCGTACACGTATCGTGATTAGAGTGTTTTGATGTACTCAATCAATTCCAATTTGCTTGCATCACTTAGGTCAGTGCCGTAGTTATGCCCTTGATTGGAGTTGCCTGGTAGAGCGGTGTCGAGTTTACTGGTGAGCGGCCCATTATCGGTGTTGAATCCAACATGAACGGGATCCAGTTCGCTGCTTCCAACGTGAAACTGTTGCATTCGATCATTGGGTTTCTTCAATAGCTCCCAAAGGTTGGCTACAGAACCGTTATGCAGGAATGGGGCGGAGGCCCAAATACCATTCAAAGGTCGTGCTTTATAACCAAGGGGGACAGTGCCACTTTGGGCTTTTGCCTGAAGAAATTCACTGACGCTTTTTTGAAACTCATCCGGCCCCAGCATTGTTGGCAATTCCTGAAACAAGATATTGAGAATCGCATTGCCCACTAACGCGCCTGAGGCGGCTTGTGGTCCAAACGCAGGCATGTTGGGTAATGGAACCAGTGGTTGTCCCTCTAGCATTCCTGTTTTGGATGTGCTATCTGCACTGTTGTTTACCATCTGTGAATCTGTACCGATTTCCTTCAGTGGAATAATTTTTGCCTGAATTTGACGATTGGGATCTTTTCGGTCAATGGCTTCGTGGCAGCTCGAACACAGTTTGTCGTAATGATTCTTGCCTTGCTCAACTTTCGTTTGATCGATAGCGGGCAACAGCGTTTCGGGCCAGACCGGTGACCAGAGTGTGACTAGTATGTCTTCCAGACGCTTCAAATTTTCAAGATCAATATGATGGAGGTATTGTAATTTTCCTGGTTCACCTTCCGTTGCCTTTTCGATATGCACACCGCCAAACACACCTATGACTTCGCCAGCATTACGCACATAAGGCCCGATTCCTGCATTTATGGCTGCACCATTCCACTGTACAACATCATGGTGTGGTGTATCCCACAATACAGGATAGGATACAGGGGCATTGACTAAAATGACGTTGTCGGGTTCATTGATTGCGGTCACTACGACCTCGTTGAAAATGTTGCCGAAGGCATCAAGTCGACCATAGCCATTAGGGTGAGGCGGACGATTTCGCTCGATTCGTGCATTGAATTCAGCGGATACTTTTGCCATCCGGTCTTTGAGTTCTGTTGCTTTATCAGGATCGTAATTTCCGTCGAAGTAATTGTCGGCCAAGCGTTTGAACTTATCATCATCATCTAACGTCGCTTGCAGTGTTTTTGCAATTTCTGTGATGAAACGATCAAAGTCAGCCAGGGCTGGGCCACCTTCTACAATAAACTGCTTTCCCTGGTATTCGATTAGGCCTGTATGGCAAGCCGCACAGGTAACACCAAGATACAATTCCTTAGAGGTTGGGTTGACATCTTTAACGAATCCAATCGGGAGACTGTTCGGGTTCCACTTGTCATTTTTCGCGCCAGGGATAAAACCCAGACGTTTCATGTTTTCGGCGGAATTTAAAGGTTCTTCATTATCGGCTTGTTCCAGTACGCGAAACCAATCGTATGGGATGAGCCAGGAGCCTTGTGGGGTATACCACCATTCGTTGCGAATCTCATCGCTCCAGTTTTGATCCAGATACGATACTTTGTAGTCAGCCACTGCCGGGGTTTTTTCAACTGCCGGGAGGTTGTTTGTAGCGTTTTCTGTCGTGTTGTCGTTTATGTAGAATGTGATGAAGATTCCACTGGCAAGTGCTATACCAAGAAATATACTTATTTTTTTCACAAATTGATCCTTAGGTTAATATACTTATATTTTATTGTTAACGAACATATTTCTTTTTATCGGCTTGATTATTGCCTCATAATTTTAGTGTGTCACTACATATGTCGCTGGCTTGGGGGCGTGTATGTTTTTAAGCCATACTTATTTTATTATTTCCTGCGTGTTTGCGAGGCTATATACACGGCTTTTCGTAAACGATTGATGCTTCCTAATGGCTGGTGTTCGATTAAGGAATGCCAAGGGGAGTAACTCAGTGTTTCGCAATGCTCGATGGCGGCTGGAGAGTTCATGTCATTTTGAGGTGCTGGAATGGTAATCTTCGCGACTTTAATAAAGGGAGTTTGTTGCTCATCCCAGGTAGTCGAGGCATTCTCAATGTTCAAATTTTTGTCATTTTTACTGCGTACCTGAATCATGAAGTCAAAACATATGTCTTTGGATTCACTTATTGTTTTCAGCGTGGCTTCACGCAGATAGTTGTCCGATGGATTCGCCGGAGCTGTTTGTATCTGCGCACCTTCGCAGGGTAACACTGAAAATTTCATGACCCGGTCTGTGCCGAATAAAAACGGTGCTGCACCAAAATATTGAACGTCAAAAGGATTGGCAACGGGCGTCTGTATGATTTGTCCTACGAGCTGAAGAGTCTGTTGGATTCTCTGTTTCTCTTCGACAGTGGCATTCTGCGGGGGCGCGAAAAATGGCCTTACATCTTCATTGTGCTCCACAAGAATTTCGTTGAGTCGTAGATAATCTGCTACGTTAGCAAAGGCAAAGGCGGGTTCAGTGATCAGCAAAAAATCCTGATGATGCGCCCCGTTATCGTCAAGCAACACATTGCCCCCGATATCCATTACCTTAATAGCTAAACCACGACTCTGATTTTTCCCATCTTTGACATCAGGGCCCAGTTGACCCACAGCATTGGAAAGTCGAACCCATGCTTGATACGTTTTTCCTGGGGAGGTAAATAACCCGACCTGGAGATTTTCGGCAATATCAGCATTCACTTCAAATGTTGCTTTCACACACCCGTGAGACTTGGGATGCACTCCACGCAAACACTTCAATGGAGCAGGGTAACGTTTGTTGAGTAAGGTGACAGTCAGTCCGGTGATCTGCTTGATTTGCTCGGCTTCTTCGGTTTGAATATCCTCAAAAGAATTTAGCGGCGGATTTTTTACACTGTTCTGATTTGAAAATTGGCCTCCGACACTGACTTGAACAGTTTTAATGCCAGAAAATTTTTTATTCTCATTTCGGTCTACGTTTCTCCAGTGGACACTTCCATCCGGATCCACATAATAACAGGCCTGACCTGTTGCCGGGTCAGCAAGAATAAACTGACGATTTTCACTGTAGGTGTCCCAGCGTGAATATTCGGGTGCCCAGCGAGCCCAAGCCCCATTTTTTTGAATGGCCCAAAGTCTGTTATCTCCACCTACGCTGATCATCGTCGCGTTAATACCGGGGAAGCTTTTATTCACATTTTGATCGATATTTCGCCAGTGGACAGTTCCATCCGGATCCACATAATAGCAGGCTTGACCTGTTGCTGGATCAGCAAAAATAAACTGACGGTTTTCACTGTAGGTGTCCCAGCGTGAATATTCGGGTGCCCAGCGAGCCCAAGCCCCATTTTTTTGAATGGCCCAAAGTCTGTTATCTCCGCCTACGCTGATCATCGTCGCGTTAATACCGGGGAAGCTTTTATTCACATTTTGATCGACATTTCGCCAATGGACAGTTCCATCAGGATCCACATAATAACAAGCTTGACCTGTTGATGGATCAGCAAAAATAAACTGACGGCTTTCACTGTAGGTATCCCAGCGTGAATATTCGGGCGCCCAGCGAGCCCAAGCCCCATTTTTTTGAATGGCCCACACCCTATTATTGATCCCCATTGTTCACTCCTTTTTCTTTTCGAATTTATATCAATGTGATAAT
Organism: Ectothiorhodospiraceae bacterium; assembly: GCA_002401775.2. Lineage (GTDB taxonomy): Bacteria > Pseudomonadota > Gammaproteobacteria > SZUA-152 > SZUA-152 > SZUA-152. Next base: position 1,111 of record NVUB02000182.1, on the reverse strand, counting down.
AGTGAATTTTTCAGCCGCTTAGGATCTGTTGCACTTATGATCCGAATTCAAGATTTCTTAAGAGAGCAATTTTATTTAAATTTACACTTAATTTTGTCATATATCTACATCTTGTTTTTTAGAGCAGTCACGGTAGGAATACCGGTTGCCCGACATCCCCCGCACAGATCCCCGCATGAAGTTTTCCCTCACGGGGCTCCTCGGTTGTACTCGCTTTCGCAGCCAGCAAAGATGTCATAATCACTACCACCACACTTTACTTACCGCTGTCTTCGCACAACACGAAGGCATCGGTAAAGGAGTATAAGTAAGGTAGTTCTTCAACTTTTCCCAGGTAAAACTACGCCGCCCACTGCGCCGATTTAACCATTTATACAATAGTTCCATCACATGTTGGCTGACGGCGTGCAATCCTGCCAGATTGCCAATCACTCCGAAGTAGTTATAATGCCCACGTAATTTTCTTACTAAAGAGACCAGCAGTAATGAGGTCTTCATATGTCGGTTCTCCTTTATGTATTCTGATAAGTTACGCTTCGTTGTTTGCAGCTTTTTCCTACTCGTTCGACGAAACAAGCGTGGTTTTCCCTTCGCGTCTGAATCCCAGTAGAATTCATAACCAAGAAAACAAAACTGGTTCTTTAGACTCGGTTGAAATCGGCTAAAACGCAAAATATTAGTTTTATCTTCGGCTACTTGCAGGTTAAATTTCTCCAACCGTTTAGGTAGCGCTTTGTAAAACCGTTCTGTATCTCTTGCGTATTGAAACGCGCAAACAAAATCATCGGCATACCAGCAGATGATTGCATCACCATCGCAGTGCGGTTTGACGACTTCGTTAAACCATTCATCAATCGCGTTGTGCAGGTAGATATTGGCAAGTATCGGGGAGATGCTACCACCTTGTGGTGTGCCTTCTTCTGGATAGTGTATGCTTTTATCCTCTTCTAGAATACCTGCTTTTAGCCATTTTTTGATAAACAGTTAACCAGACATCCATCTTTCGTGTTGACATCAAATCCAATCAAGCACAATATCTTCGGTTAATGGAATCAACAGTGGTTAAAGGAGTTAACCGTGCCAAAACCTCGTTATGCTCAAGTCTCACTTG
>NVUB02000181.1 GCA_002401775.2 Ectothiorhodospiraceae bacterium | reverse complement strand
TCACCCCTGAGACTGGGCCTCATATGATGTTTCTGTACGTAAGCTCGCAGTTTCGCCTAAAGCGCCTACTGTTGGTGTACTCAGGCTTCCTCCCCACAACACCTCGCGGACTTGCAATTGCCGTCGACTAGTAATTATACTGTCTATAAATAGACAGGCGAATCTCTTACAGAGGACTTTCACCTCATAAGTTCACGCCCATGCTGGGCGTACCAAGTCATTAAAGCAGACGTAGAAAACACGCCGCTTAATTCAAGTTTTATATTTTTCTCAAGTTTATTCGTCAACCCAATTTTCTATTGTTAAGTCGGGAACGCTAGAAAATTCTTTGACGTTGTTTGTAACAAGAACTGCATTTAAACTTCTTGCATGAGATGCAATTAGTAAATCATTATTACCAATTGGTGTACCTTGTTTTTTAAATAGCGCTCGTATAAAACCATAATGCCTGGCAGCATCTTCATCCAAAGAGTCGATAAGCAATCGTTGTGTGAAATTGTCTAGTTCTTTCCAACGTGCTTCTTTTTTTGAGCTTTCTCCATTTTCAATTCCATAGCACAATTCGGCATATGTTACAGAGGAGATACAAATATTCTTAATTGCTTTAAATTTAAATCGCAATTTATTCGAATGGTTTTTTAAAACATAAATACAGATGTTAGTATCGAGCATGTACATTAGTCAGAATCTCTTTCCTGTGGTTCGGTGTCATTTCTATCATTTAAAAAATTACCACAGAAATTCGATTTAGAATCAAAAAAGTCATCCCATGTTGGTTTTTTTTCAGAAATAACAACGTTGTCTCCTTGTTTTGTAATGTAAACTTCGTCAGTGTTAAAGCGGTACTCTTTGGGTAAGCGTACGGCTTGGCTTCGGCCATTCATAAAGATTTTTGCTATTTGGTATGGCATTTGAGTCACCTGCTATTATTGATATATATCATTAAGTATATATCATGTATCGGCTGTTTTCCAGATTCTTTGACACCCACTAAGTCTATGAAAAATATAACAAACAAGGATAAGTCAGCGCGGCTGAGCCGCGACTTTATTATCTGGTTGAAGTGTAAAGCGGACACCCAGATTAAGAAAATATCAAAACACGACTAATATCCAACATTGTTTTTTGACGTCGTTGTGCTCTTTCAATGAAATTTTGACCGGATCATGAATGTTTCGTGTGGGGCTGTACTACATTGCCCAAAATCAAGAATCATGTGCAAGCGTGACTCTCAGCTTAGGCTGATAGTAGAAGTTTTGTGTAGGGGTTAACTTTTCGTCAGGAAGGAAGGTATTGCATACAGCCATTGATCCCCGGCGTTCGTTCATATCCGAGTTTTTCACACACATGCTTGAGTCTTTCGGCTGAGCCAACGAGACCTTTAAACGCGCTTTCAAAGTTTTTGGTGAGGTATAACCAGTGTTTGGTTTCGATATTTAATCGATTTAGGATCGGTGGTGTATTCTCCGGAATAGCACCTCGTTTGTCATCGCGGATTATTCTTCCCGTCCAGTCAACCAATTCCAGGTAGTCCGTTAACCGAAATGGAAGACCTTTTGGCATGTCTTCTTTGGGGTTTCCGGCAAAAACCTTCCGTTTTCCACTCTGTTCTTCACTCTGTTTTTTACCCTGAGGATTTTTTATCGGCTGTAAAAAGAGAGGTATCCAAATATTTAGAGGCGACGAAATTTCTCAATCATTTGCTGAGTAGTAACCGTTTTTTCACGAATTGCATATTATGGCTGTGAACCATCAGTAAGTACTCTGTAGGTTCCGAAATATATCTGCTTAGTCTTCAGTACTCAGTCCTTTTAATCACTCAGCACTTTATTTACACAGCAGCACTACTTTCTAAATTTTCCCTAACTTCTGCCCGTCAAAAATATATGTCTACCGATTTCACGGGTTACGCTGTGCACTTTTGCCCAATAGGGTAGGGCTAGTTCGGGTGCATAATAGTGTAATGCGCCTTTGGTTAAATCGAGTGCATTGCGGGTGCGCTCTGAAAAGTTACCGTATTTTTGATAAGCAAAACGGGAGATTTTTTGTGCGAGTTTCCAAGCGCGTATGTCCCTTGGGCGGTCGCTTCTACCGTCGTGCGTCCAGCTGAATTGACGTTTTTGCCAGACGACGCCGCAGACGGTGTTTGGGTAATGCCGGCTTTTTACCCGGTTTACGGTCACCATTGCTACGGCCAATTGGCCTTCGGTTGTTTCTCCGCGGGCTTCAAAGTAAATGTTAAGTGCCAGGCAGCGCATTTGTTTGGCGTCGCTGGCGAGGCTTGGTGTGGTTGAAACGCCAAGCAAAACGATCAGTTGTGCAAGTTTTCTGATGTGTAAAATACCACCCGAAAGTAGTTGTTGAAATAATGACTGACACATACTGTGTAATACTCCTAAACGGCCATAGGCAGTTCGACAGTATGTCGGGTTGCCTTCAGTTCCCGGTGCGCGGTTTCTCTAGCGCGCGAGTGGGACTTGTGTAATAAAATGAAGTGGTTAAAAATTGTTCAGTTTCGGAGTATAAGCAATTAACGGGCCAGTTTTTATTTATTCAAGATAAACAATGGCTTGAGGATATGTCTCGCGGGAGTTAGCGGTAGAACAGAGGATAATGTAAAGAAAACCGACAGTTTAGGTTATTGCTGGTCAGTTTTGGCTGTGTGTCCGTGCATCATGATCCACAGCACTGGTAGCGTACCAATGACCAGCATAAGTGCTGCAGGAGCGGCCAGTTCCAGCATTTCCTCGCTGGCTTCGATCCAGATTCGCACCGGCAGGGTGTCGAAGCCGGTGGGTCGCAAAATAAGGGTTGCCGGTAACTCTTTAAGGGTGTCAATAAAGACCAGCACCCAGGCCGTGGCCATGCCGCCGCGAATCATTGGTAGTATGACTCTCCGCAGGTTTTCAAAGGGGCCTGCGCCCAGGCTTCGTCCGGCTTGTTCCAGTGACGGGGTTAATTGAGCCATGGCGGCATCCTGGGATTGCACTGCCAGAGGCAGAAAACGAATCACAACGGCAATTAATAATGCGCCCAGCCCTCCGTAAAGAAATGGTAACTGTGCCAGTAAAAAACTCAAAATGCCGAGTGCGATGACCGGGCCGGGCAATACAAAGCCGACGCTGGAAAATTGTAATAATGCCTGGCTGCCAGCGGTACGTTTACGCGCATTATAAAAGGCGACGGGAAAGGCGACGACGACGGCAATGCTGGCGGCGATGACGGCAACCATTAGTGAGTTACCCGCATACCCCCAGAATTGCGCATTGATCAGGTCTTGGGACCAAGCTTGCCAGCTCCAGCTCAGCATCCAGGCCAGTGGCAGGCCAAAGGCAAACAAGGTGATCAGACCTAGCCAGAACCAGATGAGGCAGGTTTCTACGCGAGTCGCTTTACGTACCAGCATGTGGCGGCTGTGACGGGCCGAATGGTATCGTTGTCGGCTACGGAAAAACCGTTCCAGTACCAGAAAAGTCAGACTGAGCATAACTAAAATCAGGGAGAGTCCTGCGGCGGCCTGATGGTCATAACGACCTTCCATTTGCTGAAAAATAGCCAGCGTGAAGGTTTGATATTGCAACATGCTGACGGCGCCGAAATCTGACAAAACGTGTAACACGACAACGGCCAGTCCGGCGGCGATGGCGGGTCTCAGTAGGGGCAGGTTAATGCGCCAGAAAACCTCAAAAGCACTGGCCCCCTGAATTTGGGCGGCTTCTTCCAGTGAACGAATGGGTTGAGACAGTGCGGTGCGGGCGAGTAAAAAAACATATGAAAAGCCTGCAAGTGACAAGATAAGGGTAACGCCCCAAATATTGTACAGGTCTGGCGGTGAGTTGTCGTTTCCGAACAGCGTAATCCATAGCTGGCCTAGCCAGCCATCTTCTTCCAGAAGTGTGGTGTATATGTGGGCAAATACGTAGGTCGGAACGGTGAGCGGCAGGATCATCAGCCAGGTGGCAAGACGACGGCCGGGGAACTCCCGGCGGGCAATCCACCAGGCACTGGATACGCCCAGGCACACGCAGCCAATGGCGACCAGCACGGCCAGCGAGAGCGTGTTCCACAACAACTCCGGGAGGCGGCTGCTCCATAGCTGGAACCATTGATCGACAGAAAGTTGTAAGCTGCTGTAAACCACGTACAGCAGCGGCATGGCTGCCAGCAATACGACGGCAGCAGCCAGCCCGCCGAGAGAAATAAAGCGTCTGCCGGAGCCACTGATCGATCTGGAAAACGATGTAGGGAAAAAGGCCGCCACCTAGTTCCTCGCTACCGAATGCTTGAAACCATGGTTCAAGGCATACCCACCTGTTCGATAAGGTCAAGCGTCGCATCGCGTTCTTTGCCTAGCGCACTCATGGGTACATCGGCCACGCGATAGCTATTCGCCGCTGGAATATCCGCACTGGCATTAACGCCAATGCGTGTAGGGTATTCGCGGTTCACTTCCGCAAATTGTTTTTGGCCCGTCTCGGAGATAAGGAAAGCAACGAGTTTTTCGGCTAATGCGGCCTTGCGTGTGTTTTTGGTAATGGCGATACCGGCGACATTCCAGGCTACTCCCATACCGTCTTTAGCCTGATCGGGCATTACGATGGCAATGGGTGCGTTGGGATGTTTGTCGAGGTGGCGGTAGATGTAATAGTGATTCACCAGCCCGGCCTGCAACTTACCGCGAGCGACCGCTTTCACTATTTTGCTGTGTTTGTTAAACACTTTTCCGTCGACATTGTCTTTCATGCCTTGCAGCCACTGGAGGGTTTTTTGTTTGCCAACGGCGAGCATATAGACCGTAACACCGGCAATATAACTGCCATTAGTGCTGTTGGTGATACCCAGTTTGCCTTTGAGGGCCGGGTCGGCAAGGTCAAAGACTGAAGTGAGTTTATTGGCCATTGGGCCTTTGGTATTGACCACCAGAACGCGCGCCCTGGCCGAAAGACCCACCCAGCTATTGTCTTCAGCACGGTAAGCCTGATCTATGGGTTTAAGTAAGTCGGCCTTTATGTTGCGAAATAGCCCCCAATCACTGCCGCGTTGTAAGTTGCCTGCATCGTTGCTGAGAAAGAGGTCGGCTTCGGTTTTGCCACCTTCTATACGCAACTTGTTAAGAAGCGCGGTAGATTTACCCGTATGAAGGATGACCTTAATGCCGGTTTCGCGGGTAAATTGTTCAATCACGGGTTTGACGAATTTGTCACTGCGTCCAGAATAGATGATCAGGCTGTCGTCTGCGGGGGTTGCCCAGCTAAAAAACGAAAAAAGTGTAACGAATGAGGCGACAAGCCAGAGCAAGGGAATGAGCCTTAGACGTTTCATGTGAGTGTTTCCGAGAGGTGGCTGATTAGATGCAAATGATAATTATTATCATTAACGAGGTCAAGCCAATACCCACAAATTGTTTCATGTTTTAGCCGAGCCGATTCGACTGCACTAGGTAACAGATTTCACCAGTCGACCAATAGTGAGCCCCTGCACAACAATGGAGAAAATCACAATAGTGTAGGTAATGGCAACGATGATGTCGCGCTCAGCACTGGCGGGGAGAGAGAGTGCCAGTGCTACAGAGACACCACCCCGTAAACCGCCCCAGGTGAGTATTTTAATCGCGCCCGGCGTAAACTCCCGGCGCAGGCGTAACAGGCTGATGGGGATTCCGACACTGATAAAACGTGCCGCAAGTACCAGAGGAATCAGTGCCAGCGAGGCAAGCAGCACATCTTGGGTGAAGGGTAATACCAGCACTTCAAGTCCAATGAGCACAAACAGTACGGCATTGAGGATTTCATCAATAAGCTCCCAGAAGGTGTCCAAGTGTTTGCGGCTGTTTTCGGACATGGCCAGCATTCGGCCTTGATTACCGATTAAGAGCCCAGCGACAACAACCGCAATGGGGCCAGACGTGTGAATCGCAGAAGCCAGAGCGTATCCCCCCATCACCAAAGCGAGGGTGAGTAAAATCTCTACTTGATAATTATCAACCTGCTTGAGCATCTGGTAGGTGACCCAGCCAATGGCAAAACCAAAGGCGACGCCGCCTACGGCTTCCTCAACAAACAGTAATGCGACATGTCCTACGGTTGCTTCTGTGCTTCCGGTGGCAATACCGAGTAAAACGATAAAAACAACCACCGCGACACCATCATTAAACAGAGACTCGCCAGCGATCTTGGTTTCGAGAGTTTTAGGCGCATTGGCTGATTTGAGAATGCCCAGAACAGCAATGGGGTCAGTGGGAGAAATTAATGAGCCAAACAAAAGGCAATAGATAAAATCCAAATGCAGGCCGAGAAAATCTAACAAATAATAGGTGATACCACCGACTAGGAAGGTGGAAGTGAGAATGCCCACAGTAGCAAGGCTGGAGATAACCCACTTTTGCTTAGCGAGATCATCCAGATTAATGTGTAAAGCCCCGGCAAACAGTAAAAAACTCAACATTCCCTGCATCAGCGTTTCGTTGAAATCAATAGAGTCCAGCAATACTCGGGCTTGTGTTTCCAGCTGGCCCCAGCCCAGCTTTCCCGCGCCGAGCAGCAATAGCGAAACGACCAGAGATATCAGCATCAAACCTATAGCCGTCGGCAGCTTGATAAATCGATAATTAATGAAGCTGAATAGGGCTGAAACCGTAATAAGAATGGCGGATATATTGAGTATATTCATGTGATATTGATTCTACGTTAGCATGAGAATTGTGATATGGGTTGTATTATACCTATAAAAGGTACACACAAGGCCGATGCATAAAGAGCAGGTAGGAAAAGTGTGCGAAACTAGTGCCACTAAGCGTGGTGGAGTACGAGTCACTTGTCGGTAAAATCACCAGTAATCGGTAATAACATAAAAAATGAAAGAGAATGTGGTTTAGTAATGACACAATTTTTTACGCTAAATAAAAGACTATTGTTGCAAATATTATTTGTGGGAGTGTTTCTGCTGGGGCAGCCTCAATGGGTAAATGCAGAGACCATTGCGGAAATGTTGAATACCGTACGCAGCACCGTTGAATCAGAAGAAGCGCAAAAAAAAGTTGCCGCGCCAACAGAAAAAGAACTTGAGCAGGCGGAAAAATTGTTCAGACGACTTTTTGTGGGGGAATCAGGCCCTGACCTGAGACGCAAATGGGCCGAACTCGGGTTTGAGCTAACAGGTACTCGCAGTGAAAGTGTTCCAATGCTGGTATTACGGGAAATGGGAGAGGGCGCAACACAAACCGACTTTGTCGGGAAAGGTTTTTTTGTATTTGCCATTGGCAGAGATTCCAAAACCGTATTGCAGGTCCCCCACAGCTTTCATGACCCAGAAACAGAGATTCTCGCACTGGAATTGATGGCAAACAATAACTTTCGTGCCGCCGTTTGGAATACCGCCCCGACGGAGTTACCTACCCACCCACCCAACGCTGTTGCCTGAGTTGTATGAAAAGCCCGCAAAAGACTACATGCTGGCCTTTACCCGTGCCCAAATGACCGTGGAGTCAGATAGCCACGTTGTCCAGTTGCATAGCTTTGATCAGAAAAAAATGTATTCCACCAGTGGCGCTCATGCCGACATTATTTTGAGTGGCTACGGTGAGCAACCCAATCAAGCTATTGGTTGGTTGGGGCGCTGCTTGAAGAAAAAATTGGATTTCAAGATTCGCACCTTTCCCTTTGAAGTACAAGAAATGGGCGCAGGCACCAATATGGCCGGTGCCACGTACAACGCCATTGGAGAACTAATGCAAGAAGAAAAAAGTCAGGGTTTTGTGCATCTAGGAATGAGTAGTTTATTCAGGGAAGAATTGCGCATATACCCACAAGTACAAAAAGCATTGTTCGCCTGCCTGACTCGGGAATAAATAAGCGCAAGAAATGCAGTAGCGCCTGTTAATTCTCCAAAAAGGGGCATCAAATAGGGTAAAGAATCCCCGTTGTTAATCGTTAAACCCAACAGTTAAACCCGGCAGTTAAGTCCAGCAGTTAAAGCCGAAACAGTCGATTTAGTTCTGATGGTAACGTCAATAATCCCCGCTCCTTCAACCCTTCCGTTGTAAAGCACGTTATAGACCAAAGAAAGTATGAAAATCTAAAATAATGGGCAACAATGGCGAGAGCCTATATGGGTGAGCAGAGAATAACGATAGCAAAGCATCCCCCGATACTAATAATGCAATATATCATCATTTGATGGAGCCAAAATTATGACCTTAATCGTTGAAAATGAACGCTACAGTATTGATGCACTTGAGCTTGGCTCAATGGAAAACTTTATTTATTTGATTAGCGACAAAAAAACGAAACAAGCAGCGGTTGTTGATCCAGCATGGGAAGTCCCTGAAATATTGGCCCTTGCAGAAAAAAAAGGCGTAACCATTACAGATATCTTGCTGACACATAGCCATTTTGACCACATAAATGGCGTAGCAGGTGTTCTAGAAAAATATGATGCTAAGTTACACTTGTTAAAAGAGGAAGCCCAGTTCTGGGGAGAGTCACTAGCACATCCTTCATTACATCATGGTGGAGACAGCATCACCATTGGCGGCAATAGCGAGAGTGAAATTAAGGTATTGCACACACCTGGGCACACCCCAGGCTCGGCTTGCTACCACATTGATGACCACTTAATCGCTGGTGATACCATGTTTGTTTTCGGTTGCGGACGGTGTGACATGCAAGGCGGCGACCCTAATGTAATGTACGACACGCTAAACAGGCTAGGGAAAATGCCAGGCGATACCATCATATTGCCCGGCCATAATTACGCCGTAAAAACCACGACCACAATGCGAGAGCAGTGTGAAGGAAACCCCTTTATGTTTTATGACAAAGCCGATGATTTTGTAGAATATCGAATGCACACACATGACAAAACACGAGAGTCACCTTACCAGGCAGAAGTAAAAAATCCTGTTAAATAGCGCGAAAACCATCTTTTCAGAAAGAGTGATTGCTTACTGAAGGGTCTATATTAAGACAACATAAGTTGTCTATGGGGCGATAGTCCGGATAAGGTCGCCTTTTACTTATGGTGTGATTACCCCTGTTTTTAAGAGTGTCAACCCTTTTATCCTAAATCAAACCGCCGCAAATAAGTGCGTGAACAATATAATGAATAAAAATAATCTAAATAACGGGTCTGACCCCTTTACAGACCCCTTTACATTTTCGGACCCCTTTACAAAATAACGGGTCTGACCTCTTTACATTTTCTTTACATTCTTTACATTTTACAGACCCCTTTACACTTTTTTACTGACTGGTAGGTTGGCGGTGCCAACTGTAGGCGCTTTAGGCGAGCTTGAGAATCTCAACGTTGCCAATGATGTCAGGATTTGCTCGCTCACCTGAAATCGGAAATTAGGCTTAACTTAATAACATTGGGTTTGCCGCCTTAAAATACTTTAAAATATGGGTCTAAAAAGCACAAAATATCAAAAATTGAGATGCTGGCATCTATATAGTGGTCATTTATGTCGTTGAATAGGTGATCATAATGATAAAGACATTGCTGGTAAGTTATTCTCCTCGTTTTGAGTCCAATACTAAAAAATTAATCGATACATTTTTGAACGTTGCTTCTGATTATTCACACGTGACACACCTTGATTTAGGTAAAGATACGCCTCCATTTTTGTTAGCGGATAATCTGAATGCGCTAGTGAAAAGAAATTTGATGGGAATGGAATTGACGGAGGAAGAGAATGTTTCTGTGAAAGGTGTTGATCGTTTGCTTCAGCAGTTGTTAGATGCTGATCGGATTGTTATTGCCTTTCCCATGTATAATTTTAGCCTGCCGGCTGCGGTAAAGGCCTGGATAGATGCGGTCATCCAAGATGGAAAAACATTCAAAATGACTGAAGACGGTGGTTATGAAGGGCTATGTGCTGGCAAGCGAGCGTTGGTTTTAATGACAACCGGTGGGGATTATAGTCTCGAGCCTGCTAAAAGCATGGATTACGCAACTCCGTTAATACAAGGTTGTTTGGGTTTTATGGGGATTTCGTCACATAGTATTTCAGCCTATGGTTTAAATCAGTATGAAGATAGAGTTGAAGGTATTGTTTCTGATGCCCAGCAAAAAATCGTTGACTATATAACGAGCAATGTTTTCTGGAAATAACCGTAGAGTAAAAGGTAGATGAATTATTTGTTGCAAGTACAAAAAGGTATTGATTATATTGAATCTCAGCTTGATTCCGATATTGCTTTACGGAAAGTTGCCAGTGAGGCTGGTCTGAGCCAGTGGCATTTTCAACGAATATTTAAAGCATTGACTAACGAAACGTTGAAAACCTATATAAGGTCAAGAAGACTTTCTGGTGCGTTGAATAAATTGATCTCCAGTAATGAAAGAATAATTGACATCTCCATTGCCGCTGGCTTTGAATCGCAGGAAAGTTTTACGCGCGCTTTTAAAAACACATTTGATGTGACACCTAATGAAGCCAGAAAAATGGCTAATAAAAATATGTTCATTAATAAAATTGAATTTGATGCCGAGTATTTAAAGCACATAAACCAGGGCGTTTCATTGACACCTGAAATATATACACAAAAAGAGATGCTACTTGTTGGTGTGAAAACAGAGTTTTATAGTGTTGATTCCGAAAAAAATAATATGGCTGATAAATTGCCCCTGCTCTGGAATGAATTCCTTCCAAGGGTGAATGATATTAGTGATAAAGTACCCGATTTAGGTTATGGAATTGTACGGCAAACCCAGGACAAAACAGATCTTCTTGAATATTACGCGGCATGTGAAGTCACTCAGTTAAATGAAATCCCAAAAGGGATGGTTAGTATCACCATTCCCCAATGCCGTTATGCAAAATTCTCGCACAACGGTAATGTTAATAAAATCAACAACACCGTGAATTACATCTATTCCAGCTGGTTGCTGCAATCCGGAGAGCGTCACAGTTATGGGCCAGATATTGAAATTTACGGTCATGAATATGTTCCTGACTCAGATGATTCGACAATTTACTATGCTATTCCTCTTGCGTGATGTGGCTCTATATTATTCGTCATTCCAGGCTTGACCCGGAATCCAGTGGTATCAACGGCAATCACTCCAGTTCTAGGTATCCGACAGGGGATGAGCTCTACATAAACTCCGTGTTGTAAACGCAGAGGCCGCAAAGGCGCAAAGGGCGCAGAGAAAGAGTAGTCCAGGTTTTCCTCACTCAGACCTCGACTGTTGGGCACGCTGTGCTTTGCCCGGCCTGCTTGAATAACATTTAACCTCTCACCATCCATTATTTTAAGGGCTCTGACCCCTTAAAAATATAAAAGTGAAAGACCTAGGAGCCGTATGGAAATAATTTCGTCACAAGAATTTGCTAATGAATGGGTGGAGGCGTGGAATAGTCATGACATTGATAAAATTTTAGCGCATTACGCGGATGATTTTGAAATGACTTCACCCATAATCAACGTTATCGAAAATGAGCCAAAGGGTAAGTTAATAGGAAAAACTGCGGTAAGACGTTATTGGGAAAAAGCGCTGGCTTTAAACCCGGACTTACACTTTGACATTATTGCGGTGTTTTCGGGTGTGGAAAGTGTTGTGATTCATTATCAAGGGCATAGGGGCTTGTCTGCAGAAGTTTTCCATTTTGGTGATGATGGTAAAGTGATTAAATCTTATGCGCATTATTCTCAGTGCGAGGAAGTGCTCCTGAGTAAAATTAGGGGGAAGGAGGGAATATGAGCGCAAGCCCGGAGTTTATTGAATTTGTCAGGGAATTATTGCTGCCATTAGGTGAGCTTAAAGACGGTAAGTTTTTTGGCGGTTTTGCCTTTAAAAGTGGCACTAAGCAATTTGCGATGATTATGGGGAATACGTTATATTTTTGTGTCAATGCTCATACGCGAGAAAAATATGAAGCCTTAGGCATGGAGCCATTTTCGTATTCGACTAAAAAAGGAAAGGTGAACGTGAAAAAATATTACTCTGTTCCTGACGATTTTTTTGAGGATAACGAACAATTGGTGGCCTGGGCGAATGAAGCGATAGAGTCTGCCTACAGTTACAAATAAGTCAGTACAGTGCCGCCCAGCTACTAAATTCGCCCATCCATTGGATTAAGGTCATTGGCTTAAGGTTACCGGCTTAAGTTTACCAGCTTAAGTTCACTGGTTATGGCGGCCTGACTAAGCCGGGTTAGCGGGAGATTCAAATGACAGTATCTCGCCAAGCGCCAAGCTCGCAAAGGAAAGATTTTTCCAACTATTCGATGGATCTAACTTTGCTAGGTGTTCTCTAGAACGCAGCAGCCCTCTTTGCGTACTCTGCGCCTTTGCGAGAGTATTATGGCGAAGGTAGCATAAGCGAAGATATTTTTTATCGAAAGTGCTAATAGTACGTTAATGCGATAGCACTGAAACCAATAGCATTAATAATCGGGCGATTATCCTGGCGTATTGTGTTCAACCCAATGGCTTCCTTTTTCCGTTTGTTCTTGTTTCCAAAAGGGGGCGCGGTTTTTCAATTCTTCTATCAAATAGCGACAGGCCGGAAATGATTCGTTGCGGTGGGCGGACCATACGGCAAGCAGCACGATAGGGTCGCTGGGCTGTATGTCGCCATAGCGGTGAATGATGAGGGTGTCGAGAATATCCCAACGTTGTTTGGCTTCGCTGGAAATGCCTTCCAGGTGTTTTTGGGTCATGGCGGGGTAGTGCTCGAGTGTCATGCCTTGCACGTCTTTGCCTTCGTTGAAGTCTCGCATAGTGCCGATAAAAATTGAGGTGGCGCCAAATTTACCGGCCAGTTCTGGCTTGCCTTGCTGAAATGTCTGTAATTCCTGCCAGGGGTCAAAAGCTTCACCACGTAATACCACGTTCATGATTAACCTCCGGTAACGGGTGGAAAGAAGGCGACTTCATCACCGTCTTTCACGTTGTCGTTCAGTTTGGCGTATTCCATATTGATGGCCACCAACATATTGGGCAGTTGCTCATGGTTGTCGGTGGCGGTTTGCCATACGTCTCTCGCCGTGTTGATATTTTGAGCATCCAGGTTGTGTTCGGCTTTACCGATGGTTTCTCGCAGGCTGGCGAAGAATTTAACGCGGATGCTCATGGTAAAGTTTTCCTCATTTTGTGCGCGGAACCAGGCGTGAAGTAGGGGGTGGCATGGGGTGTTGCGTGTTATTAACAGTATACTGTGTTTTTAAAGCGAATTTTTGAGGAAACATTGACTCATTCATGCGCGCATTAGTTGCTGCTACGTTGTCTTTCATCTCGCTAAGCGACGGTACACAACGAAACACACCGAAACACACAGGTAAAATATGGAAAACGATAATGCAACATTAACGCATTTTAATACTGCCGGTGAGGCTCACATGGTTGATGTGGGTAATAAGGCGGTGACGCAACGGGTGGCAATAGCGGAGGGGCGTATTGTTATGTTACCTGAAACATTGCAGCTCATCGCCAGTGGCCAGCATGGCAAGGGTGATGTACTGGGGATTGCACGTATTGCGGGAATAATGGCGGCAAAAAAAACGTCTGAGCTTATTCCCTTGTGTCACCCGCTGGCGATTACCAAAGTCGCGGTGGAATTGCAGGCCAATGAAGGTGAAAGCGCGGTGACTTGTCAGGCGACGGTGCACACCAGTGGCCAGACCGGTGTAGAGATGGAGGCGCTGACGGCCGTACAAATTGCGTTGCTGACGGTTTATGACATGTGCAAGGCGGTGGATCGTGGCATGGTGATGACGGATGTGGGTTTACTGGAAAAACGCGGCGGGAAGTCGGGTGTTTGGAGAAAGGGCGATGACGAAAAGGAAAATCAGTAATGGCACATAAAACGCGCTGTGCTTGGGTACCTGAAGATAATGATTTGTATCAGGCCTATCACGATGAAGAATGGGCGGTGCCAGAGTACGATGATCTGCACTTGTTTGAAATGCTGCTGCTTGAGGGGGCTCAGGCGGGCTTGAGTTGGATTACGATTCTTAAAAAACGAGACACTTATCGTGAAGCTTTTGACAATTTTGATCCTGCGAAAATAGCACGCTATGACTCTCGCAGGTTGGCATCATTGCTGAAAAACGAGGGTATTGTTCGCAATCGTTTAAAGGTCAATGCTGCCGTTAAAAATGCTCGGGCGTACCTCGTATTGCAGAAAGCACTGAATGCCGAGGGCAGTAGTTTTAGTGAATACTTGTGGGGTTTCGTCGGTGGTGAGCCGGTAGTGAACTGCTGGAAGTCATTAAGTGAAATACCGAGTAAGACCGAGGTGTCTGACGCTATGGCCAAGTCGTTGAAAAAACATGGCTTTTCGTTTGTGGGTTCGACCATTTGCTACGCGTTTATGCAGGCGGTGGGTATGGTTAACGACCACGAGGTTGGTTGCTTTTGTTATCCGCATTAATGCGCTGTCAATTTGATGGGGATGCTCTCTTTTGGTTAGTCAAAGCGGACGTTCAATGCGCTGCATAAAAATTGCATGTATTTTGTAGCATAGTCATAATGGGCAACGGTTTCGTGCAGGAAATCTTCGGATAACGTTTGTCCACGGTCAAAGTGTTCGATAGCAATAAAGTCCTTTCGTTTGAGGTCTTTCAGCAGTGGGTGGTCTTTGGCATAACCACGGGGCGCATTTTTCAAGGATTCCCCACCGAGAGCGAAATGTTCTTGAAAAGTGGGCTCGTCTTTTGCGGCCAGCCATTTTTCGCCTTTGTCCCGAATGGCTTCTCTGATGTCTCCCAAAGCGCTTGAATCTGGCCGCCAAATGCCCACCCCAAAAAAACACTCATGCGGTGAAAGGTGCAGGTAGTAGCCTGGGGCATGTATATTTTTACCCACTTCGTGGCGAAATTGGATGCCAATGTTTGTTTTGTAGGGTGTTTTGTCTTTGCCAAAGCGGACGTCACGGTGTACGCGCATCAGCGAACCCCCCACTTTTTTGGGTATGGCCAGAAAACGAGGGGCGATTAATTGCAATTCTGGCGCTATATCGTCAATAAATGCCAGCGCTGGGCCGCGTACGCATTCTTCATAGCGTTGTTTGTTGTCGTTGAACCACTCGCGTTGATTATGTCGTGACAGGTCTGTCAGAAATGTGAAGGTGGACTTGGAAAAATAGGGTGATGTCGTGTTTTTTTTGCTCATGCAGTGAATCCATTTCGCGAATTGGTGAAAAATTTATTGTTAATAAAATAATGAAAGACTTTGGCTATTCCAGGTTGAATCCTAACCAGCAGTCTGTAACCATCGGCGCATGAACTTATCATTTACTAAAATGCATGGCTTAGGCAATGACTTTGTGGTGATTGATGCCATTAGTCAATCGGTTAATCTGACCCCTGAGCAGATCCGTTTTATTGCCGACCGTCATATTGGTATTGGTTGTGACCAACTTTTGCTGGTTGAAGCGGCAAAATCACCTAATGTGGATTTTAAATACCGTATTTTTAATTCTGACGGTAGTGAAGTGGAACAGTGTGGCAATGGTGTCCGCTGTTTTGCACGGTTTGTGGTAGAAAAAGGGCTCACCCGTAAGCGGGAAATTACCGTTGAAACGGCATCTGGGGTGGTAACGCCCCGTTTGGACGATAATGTTTCGGAAGGGCTGGTCACGGTTGATATGGGAAACCCTGATTTTTCCCCAGGATCACTGCCATTTATAGTCGATGTGGAGTCTGAGTCCTATATTATTGCGGTTAATGGAAGTAATGTGGATATTGGTGCTGTATCGATGGGAAATCCTCATGCCGTCATATTGGTGGATGATGTGGCAACCGCTCGTGTTGCTACGCTGGGCCCTGCCATGGAAGCCCATACCCAATTCCCTCAACGGGTGAATGTGGGGTTTATGCAAATAGTCTCGCGGGTGTTGATTCGATTACGGGTATTTGAACGTGGCGTGGGAGAAACACAAGCCTGCGGCACCGGCGCCTGTGCCGCAATGGCAGTGGCGCGACGCTGGGGAATGGTGGATGATGCCGTAACGGTTGAGTTAGTGGGAGGGCCGCTTGCCATTAGCTGGCCGGGTGAAGGCGCCTCGTTGATGATGACGGGCCCGGCACAAACGGTTTATGAAGGAACCATCAGACTGTAATAAGACAAACAACTAAAATAAGGTGGGTAATGCAACGTGAGCAACCAGGATACAATGGTAGTAGAAACCGGAAAAGTAACGCAGACAACGGATGGGCAGAATGTTGCTGACTATTTACGTCGCAACCCCAACTTTTTTGAGGACAAACCCACGCTGCTGAGTGACCTTCGCGTACCCCATGCGACAGGTTCTGCGGTTTCTCTGGTGGAGCGTCAGGTTACTGTGCTGCGTGATACTAATACCAGCTTGCGAGAGCAGCTTGACGCTTTGGTTCAGGTCGCGCGCGACAACGACAACCTTAATACTTTACTGCACAATTTAACGTTACGACTCATTGACGGTGATAGCCTCGTTGATTTGTTGGCGTTAATCGAAACACGGCTACAGCGGGACTTCTCCGCAGATCTGGTCGCCGTGCGTTTGTTGTTACGGCCAGAAAATACGGCCCTTGGTAGTATTCCGGAATGTGCATTTGATGCAGACAGTTTTAGCGGGTTGTTTCAACGCCTGCTTAGCGTAGGAAAACCCTATTGCGGCACATTGAAAGCTGAGCAATTGGAGGCGTTGTTTGGTGATCAGGCGAGTGAAGTGGGTTCTTCTGCTGTGCTGCCTCTCAGTCGTCGAAATGGCGGTGGTCAGGGTGAGTTAGGCTTAATTGCTATCGGTAGTTTTGATCGCGAACGCTTCCATACGGGTGTTAATACCACCTTTTTGAGCCGTATGTCGGAATTGTTGGCGACGAACTTGCAGCGACATTTGCAAATTAATGATTGAACCATTGCAGCGTGGCGTAGCAGCCAAGCGTTAATAAATCGGGCGATTGCATGCAAAAAAATGCACAGCAATGGATTGATAACTTCCTGCTCCACCTTAACAATGAGCGGCGTTTTTCTCCGCACACACTTTCAAATTATCAGCGCGACCTGAATGGAATCACCAGCTATTGTGACACTGTTGACGTTGTGGAATGGTCAATGCTGGACGCCAAACACGTTCGGGCCTGGCTGGCATACCGACATCGGCAAGGCATTGGGGGGCGCAGTTTAGCAAGAGCGTTGTCGGCTTTACGGAGTTTTTTGCGTTATTTGATTCGCGAAAACCACCTGAAAAACAATGTCGCCCAAGGCATTCAAGCGCCCAAAGCCCCACGTAAACTGCCAGAACCCCTTGATGTGGATGAAATGTTTCGGCTGTTGTCACCGATAGCGTCACCCATTGAATCGCCCGTAGCATCAGCGGTTGAGCCATCCCGCAACCCTAAAAGTGCATTACTGGTACTGCGTGACAATGCCATGTTGGAGTTAATGTATTCCGCCGGCTTACGGCTTGCCGAGTTGTTATCGCTTAATGTTGGTGAAATAGATTTGGCTGCTGGCAGTGTCGAAGTGACGGGCAAGGGGAATAAAAGCCGCGTTGTGCCAGTGGGGCGATATGCCCATAAAGCACTGGTGCTTTGGCAGCAGCGACGCTCAGAATTGGCCAATAACGGAGAAGCCGCATTGTTTGTGAGCCAACGCGGAGGGCGAATAACGGCGCGGGCTGTGCAACAACGTTTTCGCCAGCGGGGTATTCAACAAGGTATAGAGAGCCGGGTACATCCGCACAAGCTGCGCCATGCCTTTGCCAGCCACTTGCTGGAATCCAGCGGTGACCTGCGTGCAGTACAGGAATTACTCGGCCATGCTGATATTTCGACCACACAGATATATACCCATCTGGATTTTCAGCATTTAGCAGAGGTTTACGACAAAGCCCACCCCCGTGCCCGTAAAAAATAGCACAAGCTGTGCTGATATAGATGGCCCAGAAGGTATCAGCCAGGGCTAAGGGCTAAGGGCTAAGGGCTAAGGGCTAAGGGCTAAGGACTAAGGGCTAAGGACTAAGGGCTAAGGACTAAGGACTAAAAAACCGTCATGCCGGGCTTGACCCGGTATCCAGAGACTTTCACTCATCCCCGCTAAAACCACTGGATCCCGGCTAAAAACATGCCGGGAAGACGGGGTGTAGTGTGTCTCGTTTGCTCCGCGTGGGAATGCATGCACTGGATGATTTAACAAAGCGGGGTATGGTTTCCCACGGCGGACCGTGGGAAATAGGAATGTAGGTTGGGGTGACGTTAGGAACCCCAACATTGTCGATTTAATTGGCTGATTTAATTGGCCACCCATTGTTGGGGTTTGCTCCTGCTCACCCCAACCTACTGACTCAGCACTAATCCATATGGATATGGTGTGGCATTCCTAGTCGTTTAGAATCTCTCAGATATTGCATTTGTAAGAGTTCCCAGTGTTGTCGAGAAATGATGTAAAATTGCGCCCTGTTCTCTGTCCGCATTTACTGTCTGAATCGGCAAAGACCGGTTCTGGTGGCCGGGCTGAGCATTGAATTAAAGCGCGAATTAACACTCGAATTAAATCTCGAGAAAATGGGCCAGTGTAATCCCCTGAAAAAATAAGGAATCAAGATTTTGAAACAATATGATGGCACCACCATCCTCTCTGTACGGCGCGGCGACGCCGTTGTTATCGGCGGCGATGGTCAGGTTTCGTTGGGAAATACCATTATGAAAGGCAATGCACGTAAAGTGCGTCGCCTGTATCACAACAAAGTTATTGCCGGTTTTGCAGGGGGTACTGCGGATGCTTTTACCCTGTTTGAACGTTTTGAAGGCAAGCTGGAAAAACATCAGGGCCATTTAACGCGCGCCGCTGTAGAACTGGCTAAAGATTGGCGTACTGATCGCATGTTGCGTCGCTTGGAAGCATTACTGTCCGTTGCTGACGGTACCGCTTCGTTGGTCATTTCCGG
The DNA here is from genome assembly GCA_002401775.2 of Ectothiorhodospiraceae bacterium. Classification (GTDB taxonomy): domain Bacteria; phylum Pseudomonadota; class Gammaproteobacteria; order SZUA-152; family SZUA-152; genus SZUA-152. Next base: position 13,791 of record NVUB02000181.1, on the reverse strand, counting down.
TAATGGTGATGTTATTGAACCAGAGCACGATGTTATTGCGATTGGCTCCGGTGGTTCTTTCGCGGAAGCGGCTGCCAGAGCATTGATGCAGAATACGGATTTAAATGCGCGGGACGTTTGTGAAAAGGCATTGAAAATTGCCTCGGAAATATGTGTCTATACCAATGACACGTTCACCATTGAAGAGCTATCCATTGAAGGGGCGAAATAATGTCGCAAACATCTTCAGAAATGACGGCACAAATGACGCCTCGCGAAATTGTTCAGGAACTCGACAAACACATCATTGGTCAGGCCGATGCTAAGCGTGCCGTCGCCATTGCATTGCGTAACCGCTGGCGCCGGTCACAGGTAGATGACGCCCTCAAAAATGAAATCACCCCTAAAAATATTTTAATGATTGGCCCTACGGGTGTCGGTAAAACCGAAATCGCTCGACGGCTAGCGAAACTGGCCAATGCGCCGTTCGTGAAAATCGAAGCCACCAAGTTCACCGAGGTGGGTTATGTGGGCCGCGATGTGGAATCTATTATTCGCGATTTAATTGATATTTCTATTAAGTTGGTGCGAGAACAAGAAGTGAAAAAAGTGCGCTTTCGTGCCGAAGAAGCTGCGGAAGATCGCATCCTTGATATCCTGTTACGACCTGCGCGCACCAGCAATTTTGGTTTTGGGAATGGCGACGAGCCAGAACAGGATTCCGCCACTGAATCAGCGACCCGCCAAAAATTTCGTAAAAAACTCCGTGAAGGTGATCTTGATGATAAAGAGATTGAAATTGAATTAAGCGCCAGTCCCGTCGGCGTAGAAATAATGGCGCCTCCTGGTATGGAAGAAATGACCAGCCAGTTACAAGGCATGTTTCAAAATATCGGTAGTAATCGCACCAGTACCCGCAAGCTAAATATCAAAGATGCCTTTAAATTGCTGACGGATGAAGAAGCGGGCAAGCTGCTCAATGAAGAAGAAATAAAGCTTCGCGCTGTAGATAATGTTGAGCAAAACGGCATCGTATTCCTGGATGAGATGGATAAGATTTGCAAACGCGGCGAAAGCTCAGGGCCAGACGTGTCTCGCGAAGGTGTGCAGCGTGATCTGTTGCCTCTGGTGGAAGGCTGTACCATCACCACCAAATACGGCATGGTGAAAACGGATCACATTTTGTTTATTGCCTCTGGTGCATTTCACCTTTCCAAGCCGTCTGATCTCATTCCGGAATTACAAGGCAGGTTGCCGATTCGTGTAGAACTCAGTGCATTAAGCGCCGATGATTTTGTACGCATACTCACCGAACCGGATGCATCGCTCACAGAACAATACTGTGCATTATTGGCAACGGAAGGCGTCACCTTAACTTTTACAGACGAAGGCGTTGCTCGTATTGCCGAAGTGGCCTGGACCGTAAACGAACGCACTGAGAACATAGGTGCTCGCCGGTTACACACGGTAGTGGAACGATTGCTGGAAGAAATTTCTTTTACGGCAGCCGACAAAAGTGGCACCAGTATTAGTGTTGATGCCGCCTATGTCGATGAGCATCTGGGTGAACTTGCCAAAGACGAAGATTTGAGTCGCTACATCCTGTAACGAGAAGTTGTAACGGCATGTTGTAACTAAAAGGATAACGACAACTTGCAACAAGAATTTGTAACAAGAACTTGTAACAACAGCTTGTAACGACAAAAAATAAAAATGGCCCTCTGATAATGGTTGAAATTTCAGAGCCCTGAAAATTAAGTAAAGGAGAATAATAATGACTTCGGCCCCAAAACCAAAAGATATTAATTTACACCAGGCTTCACGCATATTGGAAATCAGCTTCGACGATGGCACTACTTTTGAGTATTCCTGCGAATATTTACGGGTGTATTCTCCCTCTGCAGAAGTGCAGGGGCATGGCCCCGGCCAGGGTGTGCTGCAAGTTGGTAAAGAAAATGTCAATATTGCCGGTATAGAGCCCGTGGGCAACTACGCCATTCAACTGGAATTTGATGATGGACATAATACCGGTATCTATTCCTGGGATACGTTGTATGCCTTAGGACGCGACAAATCAGAATTGTGGGCGGAATATCTTAATAAACTGGAAAAGTCTGGCCATAAACGCAAAAACTACGGTCATAAATTAACGTAGGTCAGGTTGCATCAGCCTCCTGATATTGCCAGGCTAAACGTCCCAAAAGATGTTAAAGATCAATCAATCGTGAAAGAAGCCACATGAACAGTAGCACCGATAACAACACCTATAACAACAGCGACAACCAGAGCGAAAACAGCAGCGATAAGCATAGCCGTGCTGCTCACGAAGGTGCTGTTAATGAAAGCACCACTCACTTCGGTTACGAGCAAGTGCGCGCCGAAGAAAAAGCTGGCAAAGTGGCGGGCGTATTTCATTCTGTGGCGGGCAGTTACGACTTTATGAATGACTTGATGTCCATGGGTGTGCATCGTCTGTGGAAACGCTACACCATTGAAATGAGTGGCGTACGTTCCGGGCAGAGAGTGTTAGACATTGCCGGCGGCACTGGCGATCTTGCGGCAAAGTTTTCGGTGCTGGTGGGTGACTGTGGCGAAGTGGTATTGGCTGATATTAACGAGTCCATGCTTAAGGTCGGCCGTGAGCGTTTGATTGATCGCGGTGTACTGTCTAACATGGAATATGTGCAGGCGAATGCGGAATGCCTGCCTTTTCCTGATAATTATTTTGACTGTATTACCATTGCCTTTGGTTTGCGTAATGTGACGGACAAAGAGGCTGCCCTGCGATCTATGCGGCGTATTTTAAAGCCCGGTGGCCGTTTGCTGATACTGGAGTTTTCTAAACCTGTGACACCGGGTCTTGGCCCCATCTATGATATGTACTCGTTCAAATTGTTACCGTTGATGGGTAAGTTGGTTGCCAAGGATGATGCCAGTTATCGTTACCTTGCCGAATCTATTCGTATGCACCCTGGCCAGGATGAACTAAAGACCATGATGGAAGACGCGGAATTGGAGCGTTGCGAATATTTTAATCTGGCGGGTGGTATTGTGGCATTGCATCGGGGCTTTAAACTATGAAAATGCAAACGCCTAGCGCTTTACCAAGTGGTTTGACCCGTCCTTTGCAAGGCATTTTGCAAGGAGCATTGCCCGAAACTTTACCAGGCGTTTTCCCGCGCTATGCGGGTTTTTGGCGGCGCACGGCAGCGAGTGTGATAGACACGGTTGTTTATGGTGTCATTATGGGTTTGGTATTGGGACCGACAATGATGAGTTCAGGTTTGTTGAGCACTGAAGGTCTGATTCGCACAGCGCTTATTTTATTGTTTACGGTGATTATGTGGCTGAGGTTTTTAGGCACACCGGGTAAATTGTTGCTTGAGTGTCAGGTGGTCGATGCCGATACACTAGAGCCGATGTCACCCAAACAGGCGATGTTACGTTATGTGGGGTATATCGCTTCGACCTTGCCCTTGTTTTTGGGATTTTTATGGGTAGCGCGTGATGCGCGTAAACAGGGTTTTCACGATAAAATAGCGAACACCGTTGTCGTCTTTCAGTCTGAAATTGAAATGGATGATGAATCCAGTAAAAGTCTGGAACAATTAATGGCAGAGCTCCGATAACTTTTTAGAAAGCGCTTCAGTACTGTTCCATTAAAAAATGTTACAAGCCCTTTATTGGCTTGAGTTCACAGGCTTAAGTTCACTGAATCAAGTTTATTGAATTAGGCTCTTGACTTAAATTCACTGGATCAAGTTTATTGAATTAAGTGCATTGGTCTATAGGGCATGTAACAGGATTGACGTTCTTAAAAGCAAGAGTTTAAAACATGAGTTAGAGACATGAAATTGCACGTTTCTTACGTCATTCCGGGCTTGAGCCGGAATCCAGTATTACTTGACCACGACCACGACATTCTGGATGCCGGGTTAGGCTCGACAAGACAGTATAATAAGTTAGCGAGACAGCACTGATAGCTTTTAGATAACTTTTAGATAATTTTTAGAGAGTTTTTAGAGAACTTTTAGAGAACTGTTCGATCGTTAAATAACAATGATGAAAAACTTTCGATGAGTAACTTTCGATGAGAGAATGCTGATGAATCATCTACCGACTGCGGTAACCGCTTCAATTGAGCTGGCGTTAAATCGCGTCTTGCAGTTGGACCAAGACACTGTTGCGCGTATGGGAGCATTGCAGGGCAAAGTCATCGCAATTGAGTTTCAGGGAGTGGAGGTCGCGTTATACCTTATTCCTGAACAGCAAAAAATAACGGTCTATGGCCGTTATGAAGGTGAAGCCGATACGGTGTTACGGGGTACTCCGGTGGCGTTGATGCGCATGGGGCTGGCAAAACATGCTGGTGATGCCTTGTTTACGGGTGATGTGCAGATTAGCGGCGACGTGGAATTGGGGCAAGCGTTTAGTGAAATTCTTAACGAGCTCGACATCGACTGGGAAGAACACCTTTCTCACATTACCGGTGATCTGGTAGCGCACAAAGTGGGTAATTTTGTACGCGATGCCCTGGCGTGGGGAAAGCAAACGGCGGATACCCTCGGCTTGGATGTGGCCGAATATTTACAAGAAGAAAGTGATGCCTTACCCCATCGGGATGAGGTCGAAAAATATATATCGCAAGTGGATGTAATACGCACAGATGTGGATCGCATGGAGGCGCGTGTACAGCGTCTTGAATCGCGTTCTGAATCATTACCGTCCCAAACCGGAGAAGCTGGGTGATTGGAGTTCGTCAGGCATTACGTTTAATACACATCAATAATGTTTTAGGCCGTCACGGGCTTGATGAAGTTATTTTGGCAACGCACATGTTGCGCCCTATCCGGTTTCTGCAATACCTCTCCCCCTGGCGTTGGTTTCGGCGTGAGTCTTTACCGCGCGGTGTGCGTATCCGGCGCAGCCTCGAAGATCTTGGCCCCATCTTTGTAAAGTTCGGACAGATTCTTTCTACCCGGCGTGATTTGCTACCCGATGATATCGCTGTTGAACTGGCACAGTTACAAGATAATGTGCCCGCATTTCCGGGAGCCGAAGCGCGCGCGATTATTGAAAAAAGTTTTGGAAAACCCGTCAGCGAACTTTTTGCTAAATTTGACGAAAAGCCACTGGCTTCAGCATCAATAGCGCAAGTGCATACGGCAACCTTGCACGACGGTAGTGAAGTCGTTGTAAAAGTCGTGCGGCCCACCATCGAAAAAATTATTCGTCACGACCTTGAGTTACTCTACACCGTCGCGGATCTTGCAGCACGTTTTTGGCCGGACGGAAAACGCCTGCGCCCACGCGAAGTGGTTGCGGAGTTCGAGAAATCAATCCTTGATGAATTGGACCTCATGCGTGAAGCCAGTTCTGCTTCCATGCTGCGCCGCAATTTTTCTGGTTCGGATTTGCTGTATGTGCCCGAAATTCATTGGCCTCTGACTCGCCGTAACGTGATGGTGATGGAGCGCATTCGAGGCATGCAGGTGAGCGATCTCGACAGTTTAAAAGCGCAAGGTGTCGATCTTAAAGCGCTCTCCGAGCACGGTGTCGAAATATTCTTTACCCAGGTATTTCGAGATAATTTTTTCCATGCTGATATGCACCCCGGTAATATTTTTGTAGAACCCAGCGGGCGTTACATTGCGGTGGACTTCGGCATCATGGGTACCTTAAGTCATGATGACCAGCATTACCTGGCCGGAAATTTTTTGGCCTTCTTTCAGCGTGATTACCGAAAAGTAGCAGAATTACATGTGGAGTCTGGCTGGGTACCAGAAGACACTCGTGTTGAAGAGTTTGAGGCCGCTATACGTACCGTGTGCGAGCCCATTTTTGAGCGTCCCTTAAAAGATATATCGTTTGGTTTTTTGTTATTGCGTTTATTTCAAACTGCTCGCAGGTTTGATATGGAAGTACAACCGCAATTAGTACTGTTGCAAAAAACCCTATTGAACATTGAAGGTCTGGGTCGGCAGTTGAACCCGGAGCTGGACTTGTGGAAAACCGCAAAGCCGTATCTTGAACGCTGGATGAGTGAACAAATGGGGGTTCGTTCTATTTTGCGTTCTCTGCGTCGTAATGCGCCTGAGTGGAGTGAAAAACTTCCGGAAATTCCAGTTTTATTACATCAGTGGTTGAGCCAGGCAACAGAAGGCGGCGCCACGAAATCATCGGCGGGTGAAGGTGGCGCAGCGGTAAAACAATTGAAAGAAGTTCGTCTGGAAATTCGACGCGGCAATCGCCGCTTATTTCGTGCCGTTGTCGGTTCGGCATTATTGATCAGTGCCTCGATTGTTTATGTTTACGCTGATCCAACGTCCACCAGTATGCTGGGTAATGCACCCTTGCTAACATGGTTAATGGGAGGGTTGGCGGGGTTCGTGTTGATTTTTTCCTGGCCAAGGCATGGGAGTTAAATGTTTACTATTTTTGTTAATGCCATAGCATCCGAGCATAATCTACAGGCCTCAAAGATATTTTTGCCGTTGAATCTAACGGCACTATTTTCAGCTTGTAATAAGATAGAAATAAGGCAGTTATAAAACGGCGCGGTTATAAAAACGGGTATAAGGTTATAAAGCAGCCATGAAGTTACGATTTAATTTGTTGTGTCGAATGAGTGTCACCATGTTTATGCTCGTCATGCACCTGTTAGTCATGCCAGCTATTGCCACGGCAGAAATTTATCGTTGGGTGGATAGTGAGGGCCACACCCAGTTTGGTGATCGTCCGCCCGTGAACGGTGGCGCAAAACGTATAGAAGTGGATGTTAACAGTTATGAAAGTGTGACCATTCAGCCCTTCGAGGCATACAGCAGCAAGTCGGTAAAAAGTAGTGGCGTTGTGATGTACAGTACTACCTGGTGTGGTGTTTGCAAACGCGCAAGACGTTATTTCCAAGCGCGAAAAATTCCGTTTAAAGAATATGACATTGAAAAAACACGCAAAGGAAAGCGTGACTATGCGCGATTACAGGGGCGCGGTGTGCCCATTATACTGGTTGACGGCAAGCGCATGTCGGGCTTTTCAGCCAGCCGATTTCAGCGTATGTATGACGCTCGTCAACAATAACGGAATCTATCATACCCTTGTATAAAACCAGTGTGAAAAGGGACAAATAGGCCACTAATAAAGCGTAAAACAATCATTATTTGTCTGTTTTTGGAATGCACTGCGGGTGATATCCCGACGTACGCTAACTTTCGGATTGAAAGTGTGCCAATCTGAAGAGAAGTGGTGCAGTTTCTTATAATTTGAGGCGCGCGTACTCCTTAATAAATGAACCCTTGTAAGACCAACAACGACTTTCATTATGCTGACGGTCTCAAATCATAAGCAACGCACCACTGGGTATACTTTTTTCGTGCGGGAATTTAAGTCGCTAGTAAAAGTTATGTCAGGGTGCGTAAAGTACGAGTCGTCTTTCGCAGAGGGAACCACACTTTTGTGCAGTGCAAATTGGTTTTAGCTGTGGATAATTCAGCGGGCAGTAACAGGCTTGGTGTTATTGATGTGATGTGTTTGTACAATGCTTTTCAACATGCTATTGCAAGAGTAATTGCTACCCGAGACTGAAATAAAATTTTGAACCTTCTCCAAGTGTACTCGTCGCCCATACCTGGCCATGATGACGTTCGATCACTCGTTTTACAGTCGCCAAGCCAACGCCTGTTCCTTCAAATTCATCTTGCCGGTGCAGGCGTTGAAACGCTTCGAATAGTTTGTCCGCATACTGCGTATCAAAGCCCGCGCCGTTATCGCTGACACAATAAATATCTTTGCCTTTTTCTGACGTTTCTTTACTAAAAATGATGATGGCTTGAGGCTTAAGGCGGCTGTATTTCCAGGCATTATTGAACAGGTTGGTTAACGCAACACGTAAAAGCTGATGGTCGCCATTGACGATTAGTTTAGGCTGAAGCGTAAAGGTCACTTTTCTTTCGGGGTCTTGGAACTGAAGGTCGGAGATGATATCGGTGGCTATTTCACTGAGGTTGACCTCCTTAATGATCAGTTTCAATCGCGATACGTGTGACAGCTCAAGTAGTACATCAATCAATAACGACATTTTTGTTGCGCCGTCACAGATTCGTCGTAAATAGTCGCGCCCGGTGTCATCTAGCTTGTCGTTGTAGTCCTCATTGAGGACTGTGCTGAATCCGTGTATTCCGCGTAACGGTGCCCGCAGGTCATGGGAGACGGAATAACAAAATGCTTCCAGGTCTTTGTTAGAAATTTCTAATTCACGTCCTCGTAGAGTGAGTTCATGTTGTGCTTTTTGGTGGTCTCGAATTTCATTCCGCAAGGGTAAAAAGACGGTGCGCCGCAGCGTTGTCCAGAGTAAGTATCCAAAAATGGCAACAATAACTATCGAGAGTCCTACCAGTGTAAGGGCGTTAAGCCGCTGGGCAGAATATAATGCATCGAGGTTTTCAACGATTTCGATGGTCAGTACAGGCTGATTTTGAAAGACGGCCTGGTGGGTTGCGGTTAATGTGTGCGGACTATTTTGCTTGCGTTGATAATTAACCAGTAAAAACCCATTGGCAGCGGTTGCTTTGAGCTGTAGGACTTCATCGTAACCTTCGGCCCAGGCAAGCAGGAACTGTTCTACGGAAACGTAGTCGCCCTTGAGGATGGCCTCGACACAGAAGTCACCTGCCAATGACAGTTTTTTATTGACTTGTTGGCGATTCAACTCGAGCGCCATCGAGTGGCTCTGCATAATAACGGTAACGTCCGCTATTATCAGCAGTGCGAGCAAAAACAGCACAAAACGCGCAAGAGTACGGCGATGAATTTGTACGGTAACCTCAGCGCGTTCCTTAGCTATAATATCCATTTGTAATTGTGCTATTTCACGCCGATGCTCGCTAACTCTTTCAGAATCTGACGAAGGTTGTCGTAGTCGTTATCTTTTACAGGAACCAGGGCCGTCATGGTTTTTTTAATCCCGCGTAAAGTGACCATTCCATTTTTTTGTTGATGTAATGAGAGCATCGCTTTGCGGATAATGTCAAACTGTTGTTTGGGCAGGTTGGTATTAGCAACAAAAAGGTGTTCAGAAAGTTTGGGCGTCACTGCAATGGAGCGAAGGCCGCGTGATTTGTTCTTGTGAAAGACTTCTTCTTTAACAGCCCCTGCATCGTATTTTCCTGAGAGCACCGCTAGTGCGACATTAGTGTGATTACCGAGGAAATCAAATCCGGCCAGGTTCTCAGCACCGACTCCCGCTTTCCATAGCATGTGGCGTGGTACCAAATGGCTCATGGTTGATGCGGGGTTACCAAAGGCAAATTGTTTACCTTTGATATCGTTAAGAGTGCGGATGGTATCCGTGGCGCGCGCAAAAATGTGGCCCTGAAAGGTGGGGCTTCCGTTGATTTCCAAGCGTGCCAACATGGGCATTGGGCCATACCGAGCGACGAGTTGCACATATGACACCGGGCCCATATAAGCGATATCCAGTTTGGATTTACCCACCTGTTGAATGTGTTGTTGGTAGTCTTTGGCGATGACGATGCGGACAGGTTTACCCGTGGCGCGGGATATAACTTCTGCCAGTGGTGCAAAGGACTTATGCAGAATTTTGGCAGACTTGTAGGGGTGTATGCCGAGCAGTAGTTCATCAGCTACAGTGGCAAATGTCGGTGACAGGGTAAATATTATGACGGCCATACCGAACAATAGAGGGGAGAGGTATTTCATGGTCGATATCCTTGCAGTGGTTTGTTGGATCGGTGTGGGATGTCGCAAAAATTGGCACGTTAAAATTATAGACCACTAATAACGTTAGTTTGCCGAGGGTGGTTCTCTGTGGCTACGTTTGGCGGGATGATGTGAGCATAATAAGCGGTTGCTGTCGGTACTGAAAGCCAGGGTTTATGGCTATTGACGCTCATGGATAAAAGAGTATTTACTATACATGTTTTAGGTTTATGGCAAATGCCATGACTGGAAGGTTATGTTTCAATTCATACGTTTTTTATCAATCTATTTTGCAGAGCAAACCGATCTCAGTCATCGACGGATTTTGCTGTCTGCGGGCAGTGCGATTGTTGCTATTGGTCTGGTGACCTGGGTCAGTCAACGTGTGTTGAGTGGTAACGACATACCAATGATGGTGGCCTCCATTGGTGCTTCGGCAATATTACTATTTGTTATACCCAGCAGCACGTTATCGAGTTCTTGGGCGTTTGTGGGGGGGCATTTAGTCTCTGTAATTATTGGTATCAGCTGTGCTCGATGGATACCAAGCCTCCCATTAGCCGCAGCTTGCGCGATTGGTTTCTCTATCCTCGCCATGTTTTATTGGCGTTGTCTTCATCCTCCTGGTGGTGCTATTGCGTTGTTTGCAGTGTTAGGGGGGGAGTCGATACAAAATTTGGGATATCAGTTTGTCTTTATGCCGGTGATGTTGAATGTGGCTATCATGTTGGTATGCGCCATGGTTTATTGGCGCTTGGCCGGAATTTCGCAGCAACGATCTACGGGCAGTAATTTAGGGTTAGACCAACAGTGGCAGCGAGGTGAAGAAGAGTGGCTGGAAGGTGAGGCTCCTTTTAGTCCTGAAGACCTCAGTCACGCAATGGCGGACATGGATACTTTCCTGGATATAAACCACCACGACCTGGCTGAAATTTACGCACGTGCCCTGCATCAATCTCACAAACATGCGTTGAGCGGCCTTCGATGTAGCGAGGTTATGAGTCAGTCTGTTGTTAGCGTTGAGTACGGCACGGAACTGGATACGGCGTGGCAATTATTTGAGAAGCACAATATCCGCGGAATGCCCGTGGTAGATAGGTTCCAGCGTGTTCAAGGCATCATTACGGTCCAGGATTTTGTGCGCATGGCCAACCAGTGTCAGGTTGATGATAAAGCCGTGTTAAAGGAGGGAGGGAATGAAAAATCTGGTATGACCCAGCGACTTGTGGAACTTCGTCAACGCACACTTGGCTTTGAGTCCAGCAAGCCGGAAGTGGTGGGGCAATTGATGACGACCCCGGTCGTTACTGCGCAAGAGAATGATTTAATTGCCGAACTCATGCCGTTATTCAGCCAAAATACGATTCATCACATGCCGGTAGTGGATGACAGTCTAAAACTGGTGGGAATGTTAACGCGCGAAGACATAATGGCCGCGAGGCAGGAGTAAGGCTTCGGTTTAGGGCGTTGTGATGAATAAGTGGTTGGCAGGTCTTAAGCTAATCAGTGCTTTGTGGATATAGTCAATTCCACAGTATCCAGCGAGTATATTGCGCCATTTGTTCTGGAATATTCTTAATATTCACCCACACTCTAGGCATTACTCCAAAAGCGAAAGTACCTGACTGCCTGAAATTGAGCAGGCGATAATTGATCTTACTCAGGGTATGAGGTGTAAGGCAGGGCTTTGGAGAGATGACTGGCATAATTAACCGGTTTTATAGGAATACCTTAATGAAAAAGACACTGGTAAAAAGAGTAAAAATGATTGCGGCAGGCTGCTTGGCTTTGGCGTGTTCCTTGAGTGTGCAGGCGGAGGAATTATTTCCGGAAGATATTTTTGTCACATTAAAAGATTCGGGTGAAATAGCACAATACGCGGGTCAGGATGTCTGGAAAGGTGATCCGGTAATGCTTTATAACGCCATAACGCCGGATGGAAAACGACTTGTGGTCAGCAGTCCAAAAACCGCCAGTATTTATGTTTTCGATACGGCGACACATAAACGCCTGGCAAAAGTGAAAGTGGGTAAAGCCTCAAAGGGTTTGAAGGTTTCCCCTGACGGAAAAGAAGTGTATGTCGCCAATGAAGCGGAAGCGACAGTGAGTGTCGTTAGTCTTGAACGGTACGAAGTGATGGCGACTATTCCGGTTGATAAAACGCCGCACAATGTACGCTTTAGCCCGGATGGTCGTAAAGCATACGTGACAATGCAGGGAGGCGCTGGCCTGGGGGTGATTGACACGCACTCACGTAAGTACATCAAGGTTATTCCCACGCCCGGCATACCTAACCCGCATAATTTAGATCTATCAGACGATGGTAATACTGCTTACATACGAGATGTCAGTAATGTGGTCGGTGTGCTGGATTTAAAAACGGAAAAAATAGTAAAAGTGATTACCGTAGGACATGGGCATGCGGGTATCGATATAGCACCAGGCGGTAAATATATTTACACCGGTTCCATCGCGGGAGACACCGTAACCGTAATTGATGCGCTAAGTTTGAAGATTGTAAAGACCATTAAAGTGGGTTATGGCCCTCACGGTGTTAGAGTGAGCAAAGATGGCCGCTGGCTGTACGTGGTGCTGACATCGGAAGATAAGCTTGTCGTGGTTGATACTCGTAGTTTAACGATAGCAAAGCAATTTAGTGTCGCCTCATTTCCATTTTGGATTGCCGTTACGGGTAATCCATAGCTCGTAGCTCTTAGTTCATAGCCCATAGTCCATAGTCCATAGTCCATAGATATTTCATTGAGAACCATCGAATGTGTCGATGTTGCCTATGAATTAACGTATTTCTACCGTTCGGTGAAAACCCGCTAATAATGAGGGTCGGTGTCTAATGCTATCAACTAATATAGCGAGAGTATCAATCTTTAGGCTACACTACTGCCCTTAAATCGCCGAATCGGTACAGGAAAAATTGTGAGCAATTTCACCAGCAGCACCAATATCCGCTTTGAAAAACATATCGTCATCGAAGAAGAGTCTCTACTCGCGGTAGACATACTCGCCGATGCGACTGACTTGTCAAAACAATGTATGAAACACGCCATGAAAAAAGGCGCGGTTTGGGTGACACCTGCAAATGCCGTGAAAACGACCGAGAATAATGAAACCGTCGAGCAAGAGCAGGACGGAGGCGAAAGTGACAATAATAGCGAACCACAGACCGGGAATAAAAAAACACAGCGATTGCGCAGGGCCAAGAAAGTATTGCAGCCTGGTGACACATTGCATTTGTACTACGATGAAAATATTCTGGCTGAGCAACCTCCAGAGCCTCGATTAATTGCGGATGAAGGCCAATACAGTATTTGGTACAAGCCTTACGGACTGCGTTCACAGGGTTCCAAGTGGAGTGACCATTGCACGATTTATCGTTGGGTAGAAATGAACCTGGAACCGCAGCGCCCGGCCTTCTCAGTGCATCGGTTAGATAGAGCCGCAACAGGGCTGATGATCATCGCCCATAAAAAGTCCACCGCCGTAGAGTTTTCCCGCATGTTCGCCAAGCGCGACATTGAAAAGCGCTATAGGGTCATTGTGCAGGGGAAATTCCCGGAAACACCTGAACCCTTCACCATGAACAATGAAATTGATGGACGTTCAGCCATCAGTCACGCGACCTTATTGGAATACAGCGAGAATCAGGATTGTTCATTATTAGAGATTAGTATTGAGTCCGGTCGTAAACACCAGATCCGTCGCCATTTATCGGAAGCAGGATTCCCCGTAGTCGGTGATCGATTGTACGGAAAACTCGCCAAGGACTCAGTGGCATCGGAAGGCAATTCAGAAGGCAATCCGCAAGATAATGCGGAAGGACAGGAGCTGCTTACAGAAGAACAGGAGCGACTAACAGAAGAGCAACCAGACTTACAGCTGACCGCATGTTACCTGAGCTTTCGATACCTGACATCGGGTGGGTCTGAAAGCCCGTGGGGAAAGCGGGTCGAAAATGAAAAAACGTATCAGTTAGATGATGAATATAATGTGCATCTTCCCAGTGATGGTGATAGCTGACAAGTGCCCCCCCCCCCGACCTATAGATGTACTCCTGAGTACATCTATAGGCTCATCTTT
>NVUB02000180.1 GCA_002401775.2 Ectothiorhodospiraceae bacterium | reverse complement strand
TGTGAGTACTCTGATTACCGACACGCTCAAACCAACATGTTCTCCCAAACCAACCTACTGAGTCCTGTAGGTTACGTTGCGAAGGTACGTGACGATTATCCGCATTCGAGAATATCAGTTGCTCGATTCATCCATTGCGTCATGGTGCTGCGCAACATGACCTACGAAAACCAATCCTTTAGACCTCAGAACCCGTTTGCATCCTCAGTCCTTAGCACTTAGCACTTAGCACTTAGCACTTTCAAGAGTCACTCACCCACTCGATCTATCCCTTGTAATTTATTTTGCGCGTCCACACGCAGAACAAATTTGCCATACACGCCTTCGCGTGTCACAAAGGGGCGTAGTATTTCAGCGGGAAATTGCAGGCTCTGACCGTTAGACAGGGTCACCACGACCTCTTGGGCGACTCCCTCGTAAAAGGACAAGTATTTTTGAGCAGAAATTGACAGGCGGAATTGATACTCAGGCATGTATAACCAATACTCGCGTTATTCACTCATTGCCGCAGTGATTGCCTGTGGGTTATAACCCCGAATGACATTGTTTTTCACCAGTAGCAAAGGAACTCCGTTACCTTGCAAGGCCTTGAATTGACGCTGTCCTTCCGGTGATTTTTCAACATCGTATTCAAAAAAGGGGATATTATTTTTACGCAGATAGGCGCGGGTCATCTTGCAATTGCCACACCAATCGGTACCGTACATCACAACTGGCTCTATATGCTGGGCCGCAAAATCAGGCCGGGCAATCAATAGCTGATGAAAGGAACCCCAATTCAATGTCACCACCGCGACAAGTCCCAACATCACCGATAAACTGATTAAGAATTTTTTCATACTTTACACACAATGCGTCAATAGCCAATATTTTAGGATTAAGCTTCGAATTAAGCCCGGAATACGCTTATCTTATCCCGATGGACAAACATTTTCATTATGTATATTAACCTGAATACCGGCCTTCTGGATGAAGCAACACAAATATCTTCCCCTAATTGCGATGCCCGCCCGGACAACAGCCCTATCGATTTACTGGTCATCCATGCGATCAGCTTACCGTCCGGGGAATATGGCGGCCCCTGGATTAACGACCTTTTCCGTAACCAGCTCGATCCCGAGGCACACTCTGACTTCAGTGAAATTTGCGCACTGACAGTTTCAGCCCATGCACTCATTCGTCGAGAGGGTGAAATAATTCAGTACGTCCCCTTTCAGCAACGTGCCTGGCACGCCGGACTCTCCCGGTTTCAGGGCCGGGAACGCTGTAACGACTTTTCCATCGGCATTGAACTGGAAGGTTGCGACAAGCAACATTTTGAAGACATTCAATACCAACAGCTTTCCCAACTCACAAAGATCCTCATGCGGACATACCCCGGCATTACACATGAGAGAATCACTGGCCACAGCGACATCGCTCCCGGCCGAAAAACAGACCCCGGCCCACATTTTAACTGGGATCGTCTACGACAAATGCTGATCAATGACTGAAAGACATTCCCAACCAACCAAAACGTAATAATTCCGTTATGATGCAGAGTACGCCAACAACAAATAGTCGTGAGATGCCATGTCCCTGCTTGCCATACTGATCAGCCTCATACTGGAAAAACTGCTGCCGCCCCTGCATCGTCTGCGCAGCCTCGCCTGGATTGAGTCCTACCATCAATGGATGTGCGCAAAACTGGGCTGCCGTAAAAGATGGCAGGGTATTCCTTGCTTGCTGAGCATTATTTTTCTGCCGCTCATCGCTATCGCTGTCATCCAATATTTCCTCAACGACCTTCTCGTTTTCTTCAGCTTCGTCTTCAGTATTCTCGTGCTGACTTATTGCCTGGGGCCAAAAGACAAACGCCAACTGGCGCAAGAATACCTGGTGGCCGAAGAACGTGAAGAAAGCGACAATGCCAACACCAAAGCCAAAGCAATTCTGCAAGACATCGTTTCCTGCACCACATCTGCCCCATTACCCGACAGTAAGTCTGCACGAGCCCGTGCATTAATCGATTGCCTATTAATCCAGACACACGAGCAACTGCTCGCCATCCTTTTTTGGTTTGTTATTCTCGGCCCCATGGGCGCCGCGCTTTACAGACTCACTGTAGAGCTACAACAAGCCGGGCAACGCCTCGATGCAACAGAAAACCGGGACACCGAGTTTCTCTCTGCGGTTACTCGTTTGCACTATGTGCTCGCCTGGATACCCAGCCGTCTGACTGCACTCAGCTATGCGGTCATGGGCAGTTTCGTGCATGCCTTGCATGCCTGGAATAACACCCCGCATACAGACACTATAAACAGTTATGCTGATACTGATAACAGTAGTGCCAGCCGTAACAACCCGGAAAGCCATCATCTGTTATTACACATTGGCCAAGCCTCTCTGCAAATTGACAATCACCCGCCACAAGATACTGCACAGCACAATGATGCCATCCGCGAAACACTGGAATTATGCGGACGCAGCATCGTTGCATGGGTCACCATCGTTGCGTTAATGACAATGGCAGGATGGGCAAGCTAATCCACTCGATGAAACCGGGGGAAATACTTGAAGCAAGCCCCAGTCCCAAACGGATTAGCGGCCTCTCCTTCCGTACAAAAAAAGCCCTGCTGACAACCTCAGCAGGGCTTTTTTATGGGCATTTATCTTACTTAAGTAAAAAAAAGTAAAAAAGACATCCAGTTTTAAGAAATCACAAAATATAAATTTTTCTTTCGATAACTTCCATTACTTTGGCTGATTTTTTAATTGAATCGTTAACATTTTGTGCGGGGAGGAGGATTAATGGTCAAAATTAAGAATCACACACAAGCGCGGCTCTCAGCATAGGCTGATAGTAGTGATTTTGTGTAGGGATTAACTTTTCGTCAGGCAGGTAGGTATTGCTTACAGCCATTTATCCCTGGCGTTCGTTCATAACCCAGTTTTTGACAACCTTGTTTGAGTTTTTCGACGGACCCGACAAGGCCTTTAAAGGGACTTTCAAAGTTTTTGATAAGGTATAGCCAGTGTTTGGTTTCGATGTTTAATCGGCCCAGAATAGGTTGGCCACTACCGTTTAGGCATGGTTAACTCCTTTAACCGTTGTGATTCCGTATCTGCCTGATATTGTGCTTGATTGGGTGGGTGGGCTGTCGACTCCTATCATGGATGTCTGCTTAGGGATGTCCGTTTAGGAAGAAGTTGTTCAGGAAAGGTCGCGCTATGAATCTATTTGGATAACAATTACCATGAGGACATGAAAACATCACTTGGACATCTTCCTGAACAAAAACAGCAGGAATTACAAAGAGCTATTGAGATCATTCGAGAAGAAGTTGACCTCGACATGCTTATCTTATTTGGGAGTTATGCCCGTGGTGACTGGGTAGAAGACCTTGATCCGGGAACGCTCCTCTATCGCTATCAAAGTGATTTTGATCTTCTGATTGTTACCGAAACACCTCGCCATGCCAACAAAATTGAACAAAATAGCCAGCTTGCTCAAAAGTTAGCCAAAACCATTCACCGAACCCCAATCAGCCTGATTGCCGAAGATATTCAGTTTGTGAATCGACGGTTGAGGAAAAGCCAGTATTTTTATATTGATATTCTGAGGCAGGGTATTTTGCTGTTTGACTCAAAAAAATTTGAATTAGCTGAACCAAGAGAAATTATTGGGTTAGAGCGTAGAAAACTTGCTGAGCAAGAATTTGAGTACTGGTTCAATAATGGTGACGAGTTCTTGGATGACTGTGCCGCCAATATAAAGAAAAAACGATTCAATAAAGCAGCTTTCTATTTACACCAAGCAGTGGAGAGTTTTTATGGTTCTATTCTTTTAGTTTTTACACGTTATAAGCCAAGCACGCATGATTTAGAGAAACTCTCACAACGGGTTTCGGGTATTGAGCCACAATTTTTGAAGGTGTTCCCGCAAGGCACCGAAGAAGAGAAAACACGATTTAAACTTTTAAAAAAATCTTATGTGGATGCACGCTATAAACCCAGCTTTAGTATTACTGAAGAAGAGCTAAATTGGCTTTATGAAAGGGCGGAATACTTGCAAAAATTAACCAAAAAGCTGTGTAAGGAAAAAATTGAAAGTTTCAGTTGATTCCAAACAAGGCATAACCCGTCATATCAAGCAGACCAGCCTTCCGCTGGCGAGTTTAGCGAGCTTACATAAGTTTACATAGACACCCACCTTAGCAAACCCCATAAACTACATATGAATCACATGGTTGGCATGAGCTTTGTCGGGCTTATTTTTATTTCTTTGCAGACTGTCCTGTTAGCAGTCTAACAGACATTTATACCCCATGCTGGACCGCGCACGGGGTATAAATACTTAGATGTTAGGCGCACAAAACGAAAACAAACGTAAGCGCTCAATAAACCCCATCTAACATCTCTTTTCCCACGCTGCTACTGTGCCGTTTTCTCTTATCTAAAGGAAAACAGCATGACTCCAGATCAAAAATGTGAATTTTGGCAGAAGCATATTAACGCGTGGCAGCAGAGTAAGCTCTCCCAAAAACACTACTGTCAGCAGCACGATTTACGGGTGGCCAATTTCGGTTATTGGCGTACACGGCTAAAGGGCGGCGCACAAAAACAAGGGTCAGGTCTTTCCTTGCCGCATTTTGAAATGGCTATTAGTCTTTGGAGCTTAACATGGACATATATGGGGACAGCTAAAAGCTAACTCTCTGGAATTATTGATAAAAGAGAGGGAATAGGCCGTTAATTCCAGCTTTAAAGCACTGTTTTTCCATTAAAGTGTTACTTTAAGGAAAAGTAACCTCCTCAAGTACAGGGTGATCATTACTCCATAAAAGAACCTAAAGGAGCTTAGATCAACCAGTACGTGGGTGAAATGGGTCGTTTAAGCGAATGAATTGCCCATTTTTTTGCATGAAGTTTTAATGAAATAAAATAGTAAGTTTGGTCCGACCCCAACAATGTAAAGGAGACTAATAAACCTTATAATCCCTTGATTTAAAAGCAGTAATTAAGACTTGAGAATTCCTGACAAATGTCTACACTATATAGACATAATAAATGCATTAGGAAAGCTTATTACCATGAAAGCATCGATAGTCGATTTAAGATATAAAACAGCCGATATACTGAAGGCTCTTGATCGAAATGAAAGTGTTACTGTTTTATATCACGGGAAAGTTAAGGGAATCATTAAGCCAATTAAAGGAAACCCCCAATCAAAAGTGAAAGATCATCCCTTTTTTGGAATGTTCAAACAATCTGAAGAGTCTGTATTAGAAGAATTAGCTGCATTAAGAAAATCTCGATATGATATTTGATACTGATATTCTAATTTGGGTTCAAAGAGGAAATGAGAAAGCAGCTAAGCTCATTGAAAAAGACGAAGATCGATTTCTTTCAATTCAAACTTATATGGAATTGCTTCAAGGAGCTAAAAATAAAACTCAACATAGAAATGTAAAAGGGTTTATTTCCGAGTTTGAATTTTCGATATTGCCATTAACTGAAAACATTGGACATAGAGCGTTGATTTATGTCGAAGAATATTCTCTGTCATCAAATATGAGGGCTGGTGATGCAATAATTGCAGCTACAGCGGTAGAAAATAATATTCCACTTGTTTCAAGTAATGTAAAACACTTTAAAGTCGTGAAAGAACTGGAACTTAAGCGTTTTAAACCATGACACATAATCAGGTAACCGGGGGGCTCTAACCCCCAGAAGGAAAACCAAGGGCAGGTCTTTCCTTACCACACTTGGGGCTGGCTGTTAGTCTCTAGTAATGGCAAGACCTCACAGAATAGAATTAGCAGGTGGTATTTATCACCCCACCTCAAGAGATGGCCATCGGGAAAATATCTACAACCGAAGGTAAGATACTTGAAAGCAAAGCCCCAGCCCTACACGGGTTAACAGACTCCCCCTTCCTTGCAAAAAATCCCTACTGACAACCTCAGCAGGCTTTTTTATGGGTATTAATTTTACTCAGAAGTAGATGTTTTTGCGCTGGGCGAACCCAATGCCCATGAGTCCTAAGTTCAGTAACGTTAGGGTGGCGGGTTCTGGAATTGGCGTTATCACGAGCGGTATTTCCAAAATCCCCGCACGAGCAAAAGTCACATGTTCCCATTGCCCTGAATTAAATGAACCTGCGGCAAGGGTAACGGCTTCAGTCACCAGGGAGGACGTCAAGCTATCGTAACTCATTGTCCACAGCCCGCTGATCCACCAAATGCCTGAGTTAATAAAACATGCCCGGTACGAAGAAGGCTGCGCATATAAACCCTAACGTTGCATAAATTAACGCACTTTGAACGTGCCTCAGAAGTGGTGTAGTTACTTATAATTTGAGGCCGTCAGCGACATGGATTCATTTATTAAGGAGTACGCGCGCCTCAAATTATAAGTAACTGCACCACTTTCCTTCAGATTGGCGCACTTTACCGTCCAAAAGTTAACGTATTTCTGGATATCACTCGCAGTGGATTCCAGAAACAGACAAATAATGATTGTTTTACACGTTATTGGTAGCCTATTTACCACTTTTTACACTCGATTTATGCAACTGTAAGGTAAACCACAGTTTTAAATTATATCCGCCATGATTAACCGTATTGTTTTAACGCAAAGCCTAACATTTTACTAACCAACCAACAGTATGTGGCCTCATGCTTGGCCACTAAAATATCAACGAACAAAAATTTACGCTTTATTTTTCGCCTGGACTTTCTCACTCACCAAACCAAAATGCAGAATCTTTGTCGAGAAACTCTGCATAAGGCATGTAGTGTGAGCCATCACAGGAAAACGTTAAGCTGACAAGTCCATTGAATATGTTCAAAGATGCGGAGCGTAAGTAGATGGTGTCATCGGCAAATCGCAGCGTTTTCAATCCACGTAATATGTCAGAAATATTCTCGCAGGGTATCTCCGCATCTTTCGGGTAGTTACGGCGCGGGTAGGCCAGACATACATCGGGGTCTAAAAAGGCATCGCTTTGCAAAATACGATAGCGATAAGGGTCTTCCATGGTCCAGACGGTTGCTCGACTGCTGGAAAAATGCAATACACTTTGGAAAACCCCACGGGAGACAATCAATTCGTCCAGGATCGATACAAATTGATCGATGTTTTTATCCAACAGACTATCAACACGTGTTTGTTGAAAGACCGTGCCACGAATGGCAGGGTCGCCTTTAATCTGCTGCCATTGGTTAGGCTCAACATAGAGTTCACCCTTTGCGGGTACATTGCGTAGATCAAGGTCCGTGCCCAGGTAGCCGACGGCTTTGCCATCCTGATACAACGTGCGAATCGCCGTTAATGAGGGGCGGTGCGCAGACAGGCTGATATAGGCGTCGGACAGCACATAATCACGATCCGGCCGTACTTCTTTCATGTAAGGGCGTGGCGAACGGTCACGACCATAATGCTCAGTAATACGCCCCGTGCTACCGACATTGTCGGATATTTGCTTGAACTGCATGTCTACGACATACAGATACGTGCAATACGGAATGGCGTCAAAATGAGATAACAACACATCGGTGAGAGAACCTCGCTCTGGCCAGGCTTCTTCACAATCTCTGGCAGCCTCTTTAACGGGTTCTTCAAGCAGCTCAAATACCGTTGCACGTTGTTCTCTAATACTGTCTTTCCACGATGTAAACACGACGGTTCCCTTACGGCGATAACTCTCCTACACGTTACAGGCATGTGCCCTGT
>NVUB02000018.1 GCA_002401775.2 Ectothiorhodospiraceae bacterium | reverse complement strand
TGCCTGTGAATTACCAGAAGGCATCGAAATGGTTACGCCAGGTGACAACGTCAACATGAAAGTAAAATTGATTGGCCCTATCGCCATGGAAGAAGGTCTGCGCTTCGCCATTCGCGAAGGCGGCCGTACGGTCGGTGCAGGCGTAGTCGCAAAGATAATTGGATAATCCCTTTTATTGTTTATAACTTTTAGAGTTTGTGACAAGAAAAAGGATGACTCGCTCTCGGGTGTACGGTATGATCGCGCGCCCTTGAGCTTTGTTGTATCCCAAAAGCAGGGAAGTAGTTTTTTTAGGCCAGTAGCTCAATTGGCAGAGCAGCGGTCTCCAAAACCGCAGGTTGGGGGTTCGATTCCCTCCTGGCCTGCCACTTATGGCAGGGTATGAATGGCGTGTCGTCACTGGCTGCCAGAACATAATCGTATTTGATTTTAAGATAGATTGCAGAATGTTTGCAGTATAGGAAAGTCGAGATTGGACAAGCTTTTATTGACAGTATCTGTGCTTCTGATAGCTGCGGCGATCGGTGGTTTCTATTACTTTGACGATCAGCCTCAATGGCTGCGCGTCATAGCACTGTTGGCAGCATTTGGTGTCAGTGTGATGATTGCATTGCAAACGGCTCTTGGGCAAACCGCCTGGGCGTTTCGACGTGATGCCATCATAGAAGTGCGCAAAGTGGTATGGCCTACCCGCAAAGAAACGGTGCAAACCACGATCATTGTTTTGATCGTGGTCATTATCATGTCGCTCTTATTATGGGCGCTTGATAGCATTCTGGCTTGGGCTGTTCGTTATTTAACAGGTTAATTTTTTGCGCGCCTCCCGTGGAAGTCTATAAGGGAGGTTGGCATATGAGGAAAATGAGTCATGGCAATGCGGTGGTACGTGGTTCACGCCTATTCAGGATTTGAAAAACAAGTCCAGCGCTCTTTAGCGGAGCGCATTGGTCGCATGGGCATGGAAGACAGCTTCGGCGAAGTGCTAGTGCCGACGGAAGAAGTGGTCGAAATGCGCGATGGTACAAAGCGCCGCAGCGAACGCAAATTTTTCCCCGGTTATGTATTGGTTCAAATGGAGCTGGATGACGATTCATGGCATCTGGTAAAAGATGTACCTAAAGTGCTGGGCTTCATCGGTGGTACTGGTGACCGTCCTACACCGATATCGGATAAGGAAGCAGACGCCATACTGCAACGTGTGCAGGAAGGCGTCGAAAAACCGCGGCCTAAAGTGTTATTTGAACCCGGCGAGATGGTGCGCATCACTGATGGCCCATTCAATGACTTTAACGGCGTCGTAGAAGAAGTAGACTACGAGAAGAGCAGAATGCACGTCTCGGTATTGATTTTCGGACGTTCCACGCCGGTAGAACTTGGCTTCGGCCAGGTCGAAAAAGGCTAGCCTTTTTCGACAGATGCGAGTGACGAGTTTCTAGTGGCTAGGAAAGAAGCGGTACATGCGCTGCCTAGTTACTCAGTTCTAAGCACTTAGCACTTAGCACTTAGCACTATTATTTTGAAACAGGGGAGCCGTAAGGCGTTTGCACCCATTAGGAGTTAGACATGGCAAAGAAGATTGAAGCCTATATTAAACTGCAGGTCCCTGCAGGCAAGGCGAACCCAAGTCCACCTGTAGGCCCAGCATTGGGTCAGCACGGCGTAAATATTATGGAGTTCTGTAAGGCCTTTAATGCCAAGACACAGAGTCTTGAAGCAGGCTTACCGATTCCTGTTGTTATTACGGTTTACAGTGACCGCAGTTTCACCTTTATCACGAAAACGCCTCCTGCTTCTGTTTTGTTACGAAAATCCGCCGGTATTCCTAAGGGTTCAGGTGTACCTAACCGCGATAAAGTTGGCAAAGTAGATCGTGCCCAGTTAGAAGAAATTGCCACCACCAAAATGCCAGATTTGACGGCAGCGGATATGGACGCTGCAGTCCGTACCATTGCTGGCACAGCGCGTAGCATGGGCCTCGAAACTGAAGGGGTGAATTAATCATGGCGACGGTAACTAAAAAAATGTCAAAACGTTCCAAGACTATTAGTGAAAAGCTGGAAGTTGGAAAGTTATACGGCATTGATGAAGCATTGGCACTGTTGAAAGACATGCCCAAAGCGAAATTCGATGAATCCGTTGATGTGAGCGTGAACCTCGGCGTTGACCCACGTAAATCTGACCAAGCCGTACGCAGCGCAACAGTGCTGCCCAATGGCACAGGTAAAACCATGCGTGTTGCGGTGTTTACCCAAGGCGCCAATGCGGATGCGGCTAAAGAAGCCGGAGCCGACATCGTCGGTATGGACGAGCTGGCAGCCGAAGTAAAAAAAGGTAATATGGATTTTGATGTAGTGATTGCCTCACCAGACGCCATGCGCGTTGTGGGTCAATTGGGTCAGATCCTGGGTCCGCGTGGCCTGATGCCTAACCCTAAGGTGGGTACGGTGACTGCTGATGTGGCTACCGCTGTGAAAAATGCTAAGGGCGGTCAAGTGCGTTATCGCACAGACAAAGCCGGCATTATTCATTGCCCCATTGGTAAGGTGGGTTTTGAAGTTACTGCATTACGTGAAAATCTTGAAACCCTGCTTGCTGACTTGATGAAAGCCAAACCAAGTTCTGCCAAGGGTGTGTACATGAAAAAAATCACCCTATCCAGCACCATGGGGCCGGGTATTGTGGTCGATAAATCGACGCTAGCGGTTTAAAAAAGTGCTGAGTGCTGAGTGCTCAGAAAAAGCATCGGAAAGCTTTAGACGTCGTTAAAAATTTTGAGGGCATTGTTTTTCGGAGTATTGAAAAACAACTGCTGTCAAAGACCGTGGGTGTGAGGTGGTTATTGCTATTTGATGGCAATGTTCGCTGAACTTAATGTCCTGCGTAGATGGTGAAGCCTGGAAGTGATTTTCGGGTGCCGCCGCTAAATAAAAACAACATTTATGTGTTGTTTTGTGTGGTAAAGGTGGGTGAGACAAGCGTCTTACCCGAATGTACTTAAGTAAGTAGTTATCGACTGGAGGTGTTTCAGTGGCTCTGAACTTAGATCAGAAAAAGGCAGTAGTCGCCGAAGTCGCCGAAGTCGCAGCTAATGCGCATTCTGCAATTGCTGCCGAGTATATCGGTTTGACTGTGGGAGACATGACTGCTTTACGTGTTAAGGCACGTGAAGAAAATGTTTATTTGCGTATTGTTAAAAACACCCTGGCACGTCGTGCATTTGAAGGTACTGAATTCGAATGTATGAGTGATGCCATGGTGGGTCCATTGGTATTGGCTTTCTCGCAAGAGGATCCAGGTGCAGCTGCCCGAGTCATCTCAGATTTTGCAAAAGAGAACGACAAGCTGGTAGTGAAGCTGGTATCCATCGGCGGAGAATTACTGGAAGCGGGCGATATTAAACGCCTAGCCAGTTTGCCAACCAAGGATCAGGCAATCAGTATGTTGATGTCGGTGATGAATGCACCGGTAGAGAAACTGGTACGTACTTTGAACGAAGTACCGACCAAACTGGTTCGAGTTATAGCTGCGGTTCGCGATCAGAAAGACGCTGCATAAACCATCCTGTTTGACCGGGTTTTTAGTCTGTTAACAACTGTTAATAGACGTTGGCCCGGTAGATTAAAATTTTTTGGAGATTATTATCATGGCTGTGAGTAAAGAAGATATCCTCGAAACCATTTCTAACATGTCTGTCATGGAAGTTGTTGATTTGGTTGAAGCGATGGAAGAAAAGTTCGGCGTATCTGCTGCCGCTGCGGTTGCCGTTGCTGCACCTGCTGCGGGTGGTGATGCCGGTGGCGCTGCTGAAGAACAGACTGAGTTTGACGTAATGATGACTAGCTTTGGCGCAAACAAAGTTGCGGTTATCAAGGCGGTTCGTGCGATTACTGGTCTGGGTCTTAAAGAAGCCAAGGGCTTGGTGGAAAGTGCACCAACTCCGGTTAAAGAAGGCGTTGAAAAGGCTGAAGCTGAAGACGTTAAAAAGACGCTGGAAGAAGCAGGCGCACAAGTCGAGCTTAAGTAAAGCTCGCTTGTTGAGAGCTGTAAACCGGGCGCTTCTTTATTGTAAAAAGCCCCGGCCTGACTTCTCAGCTACGGCAATGGCTGGCGACGAATTGTCGCCGGCCTTTTGTCGCTACTGAAGAAGCATTATTCGTTGATGGTGTTGTTGGATATTAATGGTATCGCAACGGCATCAGAAAAATTGTCACCAAAGAGGAACGCAGATGGGCTACTCCTTCACTGAAAAGAAACGTATTCGTAAGGATTTCGGCAAGTTTCCTAAAGTCATGGAGGTACCATACCTGCTGGAAATCCAGCTGGCATCGTACCGGAAATTTCTTCAATCAGATGTCCCCGCTGCTGAGCGTGGCGAGTATGGTCTGCATGGTGCGCTAAAAAGCGTATTGCCGATCGTCAGTTACTCCGGTAGTGCGGGGTTAGAATACGTCGATTATCGTTTAGGTACCCCAACCTTTAACGTAAAGGAATGTCAATTACGGGGCATGACTTATTCCGCGCCTTTGCGCGTGACCGTAAAATTGATCATTTACGATAAGGATTCCAAGAAAAATCCTAAACCGATCAAAGAAATTCGTGAGCAGGAAATCTACATGGGTGAGATCCCATTGATGACGGACAACGGTACGTTTGTCATCAATGGTACAGAGCGCGTTATTGTGTCGCAGCTGCATCGTTCCCCAGGTGTGTTTTTTGATCATGATAAAGGTAAGACCCATTCTTCGGGTAAGTTGCTTTATCACGCACAGGTTATTCCTTATCGTGGTTCATGGCTCGACTTTGAGTTTGACCCGAAAGATACCGTCCATGTCCGTATTGACCGTCGCCGTAAATTACCGGCTACGGTTATCTTGCATGCGTTGGGATTCAGCGATATTGAAATTCTGGAAATGTTTTTTGATAACGATGACTTCACGTTGGGTGAAGAGAGTGCTGAGCTTAAATTAGTGCCTGAGCGTTTGCGTGGCGATACCGCAGGCTACGACATCAAGATCAAAACTAAGCTGTTGGTTGAAAAAGGTCGCCGTATTACGGCTCGTCATATCAAAGAACTCGATAAAGCGGGCGTTAAAACGCTGACCGTTCCCCTTGAGTATCTGGTCGGAAAGGCATTAGCTGTAGCCGTTGTCGATACGGATAGCGGCGAAATTATTGCCGACACCAACGAAGAAATTACCGAAGAATTGCTGGCCAAGCTGGTAGAAGCCGGTGTCAAAAAAATCCAGACCCTGTTCTCTAATGATTTGGACAAAGGCCCATTTATTGCTGACACTTTGCGTCTAGATCCTTCGAGCAACGATCTGGAAGCCAAGGTCGAAATCTACCGCATGATGCGTCCTGGTGAGCCACCGACTAAAGACTCAGCAGAGACGTTGTTCCAAAATCTGTTCTTCAATCCTGATCGTTATGATTTGTCTGGCGTGGGTCGAATGAAGTTCAATCGCCGTCTTGGTCGCAGTGAAAATACTGGCGAAGGCGTGCTGAGCAAAGATGATATTGTTGATGTTTTGAAGATGCTTATCGATATTCGTAACGGCAATGGCGTCGTGGATGATATTGATCACCTTGGAAACCGTCGTGTGCGTTCCGTTGGTGAAATGGCGGAAAACCAATTCCGCGTCGGTCTGGTGCGTGTTGAGCGTGCAGTGAAGGAACGTTTGAGTATTGCCGAAAGTGAAGGTTTGATGCCGCAGGATTTGATCAATGCCAAACCTGTGTCGGCTGCTATTAAGGAGTTCTTTGGCAGTTCGCAGTTATCGCAGTTTATGGATCAGAATAACCCGCTGTCTGAAGTTACCCATAAACGTCGTGTGTCTGCGTTGGGCCCGGGTGGTCTGACGCGTGAACGCGCCGGTTTTGAGGTGCGAGACGTTCATCCAACGCATTATGGTCGCGTTTGTCCGATTGAAACACCAGAGGGACCCAACATTGGTTTAATAAACTCCCTGGCTGTTTATGCGCGCACCAATGATTATGGTTTCCTTGAAACACCCTATCGGAAAGTTATCGATAGCAAGGTGACCGGTGATATTGAGTACCTTTCTGCCATTGAAGAAGGCCAGTATGTGATCGCTCAGGCGAAGATCACACTGGACAAAAATGGTAAATTGACGGATGACCTAGTGGCCTGTCGTCACCAAAATGAATTCACAATGTCTCAACCGAACAGAGTGGATTACATCGATGTGTCGCCTCGTCAAATTGTGTCGATAGCAGCCGCTCTGATTCCATTCCTGGAACATGATGATGCCAACCGCGCATTAATGGGATCGAACATGCAGCGTCAGGCGGTGCCGACCTTGCGTGCCGATAAACCCCTGGTAGGAACGGGCATTGAACGTAGCGTGGCGATTGACTCTGGCGTGACGGTTATTGCCTCTCGTGGCGGTACTGTTGATTTTGTCGATGCAAGTCGTATTGTGGTACGCGTTAATGATGATGAAACAGCTGCGGGCGAACCCGGCGTTGATATCTACAACCTTACCAAGTACACACGTTCCAACCAAAATACCTGTATTAATCAGAAGCCTTTGGTGAAACCGGGTGATGTAGTGGCGCGTGGTGATGTGCTTGCTGATGGTCCGTCCACCGATATGGGTGAGCTGGCGCTAGGCCAGAACATGCTCGTAGCCTTTATGCCCTGGAATGGTTACAACTTTGAAGATTCAATACTTATCTCTGAGCGCGTTGTAAAAGAAGATCGCTACACCACGATTCATATCGAAGAACTGACCTGCATGGCGCGTGACACCAAGCTGGGTTCAGAAGAAGTGACCAGCGATATTCCTAATGTGGGTGAAGGCGCACTTTCCAACCTTGATGAGGCGGGTGTGGTCTATGTCGGGGCTGAAGTGAAGCCTGGCGATATTTTGGTCGGTAAAGTGACGCCGAAGGGTGAAACGCAACTGACCCCAGAAGAAAAACTTCTGCGGGCCATCTTTGGTGAAAAAGCATCAGATGTGAAAGACACTTCGCTACGTGTGCCTTCCGGTATGGATGGTGTGGTTATCGATGTGCGTGTGTTCACCCGTGACGGTGTTGATAAAGATTCCCGTGCCTTACAGGTTCAGGAAGCTGACCTTGCCTCTGTGAAAAAAGATTTACAGGACGAATTCCGTATTCTGGAAGGCGATGTATATCAGCGTGCCGAGAAACTGCTCTTGAATAAAGTCGCAGACGGCGGACCAAACCAGCTTAAAGCCGGTGCCAAGGTGATAAACACCTACCTCGACGAGCTGGAACGTGAGAAGTGGTTTGAAGTGCGTCTGCGTGTCGAAGAAGCCAACACCCAGTTAGAAAAATTGGCTGAACAGCTCAAGCGTCATCGTGAAGATATGGATGCCAAGTTTGAAGAGCAGCGTCTGAAAATCACCTCTGGTGATGATCTGGCTCCGGGCGTATTGAAGATGGTCAAGGTGTACATGGCCGTTAAGCGTCGCATCCAGCCTGGCGATAAAATGGCCGGTCGTCACGGTAACAAGGGTGTTATCTCTATGATCGTTCCAATGGAAGATATGCCTCATCGTGAAGATGGAACGCCGGTTGACGTTGTGCTTAATCCTTTAGGTGTGCCGTCACGTATGAACGTGGGTCAGGTGCTGGAAACTCATCTGGGCTGGGCTGCTAGAGGCCTTGGTCTTAAGATTGGCAAGATGCTCGATAATGCCGCTAAAACCAAGGATATCCGCAGTTACCTTGATGAAATTTATAATGGGGGTGTGGGTGCATCGGTTGATCTGAAATCTCTCTCCGATGACGAAGTGCTCGAACTGAGCAATAACCTGCGTAAGGGTGTGCCTATGGCGACCCCCGTTTTCGACGGTGTTGATGAAGAAGAGATTCGTCGCATGTTGAAACTGGCTGATCTGCCAGAAAGTGGCCAGACCCGCTTAATTGATGGTCGTACCGGCGAGTGGTTTGATCGTCCGGTTACCGTGGGCTATATGTATATGCTCAAACTCAATCACTTGGTCGATGACAAAATGCATGCCCGTTCCACGGGCCCCTACAGCTTGGTTACTCAGCAACCATTGGGCGGTAAGGCACAATTCGGTGGGCAGCGTTTCGGCGAAATGGAAGTGTGGGCGCTGGAGGCCTATGGCGCCGCCTATACGCTGCAGGAAATGTTGACTGTGAAATCGGACGATGTGGCTGGCCGTACCAAAATGTATAAAAACATTGTGGATGGTAATCATCAGATGGACGCGGGTATGCCCGAATCCTTCAATGTGCTGGTTAAAGAAATACGCTCACTCGCTATCGATATTGAGTTGGAAGAAGACCGCTAAACGCGTCATTAGGTTTTAAACGTGGAGAAACCATGAAAGATCTACTCAAAATTTTACGTAATCAGGGCCAGGTTCTGGACTTCGACTCGATTCGCATCGGTCTTTCCTCGCCGGCTAAAATTCGTTCCTGGTCCTTTGGTGAAGTAAAAAAGCCAGAGACCATAAATTATCGTACCTTCAAACCAGAGCGTGACGGTCTTTTCTGCGCCAAAATCTTTGGCCCGATTAAAGATTATGAATGTCTGTGTGGGAAGTATAAGCGCCTCAAACATCGTGGTGTGATCTGCGAGAAATGTGGTGTTGAAGTCACGTTGGCTAAAGTACGTCGCGAACGTATGGCGCATATTGAGCTGGCTAGCCCGGTTGCGCATATCTGGTTCCTTAAATCACTGCCTTCACGCATTGGTTTGTTGCTGGATATGACGTTGCGTGACATCGAACGTGTGCTTTATTTTGAAGCCTTCGTGGTGGTTAACCCAGGCATGACTGAGTTGGAGAAGTTCCAACTGTTAAGTGATGAGCAATACTTGGAAGCCATTGAAGAATATGGTGATGAGTTTGATGCCCGTATGGGTGCTGAAGCAGTTTACGAATTGCTGAAGGCCATTGAACTTAAATCTGAAGTCATTCAGATTCGTGAAGACATTGGCGCAACCAAGTCCGAAACCAAGTACAAAAAATACACTAAACGCCTGAAATTGATTGAGGCCTTTATTGTTTCCGGTAATCGTCCTGAATGGATGGTAATGACCGTGTTGCCGGTGTTGCCGCCTGAACTACGTCCTCTGGTACCACTGGACGGTGGGCGTTTTGCGACCTCCGACTTGAACGATCTGTACCGTCGCGCCATTAACCGTAACAACCGTTTACGTCGTTTGCTGGAACTTAATGCTCCCGACATCATTGTGCGCAATGAAAAACGCATGTTGCAGGAATCGGTAGATGCTCTGTTGGATAACGGCCGTCGTGGTCGCGCCATTACGGGTTCTAACAAACGTCCGCTTAAATCTCTGGCCGACATGATCAAGGGTAAGCAGGGTCGCTTCCGTCAGAACTTGTTGGGTAAACGTGTCGATTACTCCGGTCGTTCCGTCATCGTGGTGGGTCCAACCTTGAAACTGCATCAGTGTGGTTTGCCGAAAAAGATGGGTCTGGAACTCTTCAAACCTTTCATCTTCAGCAAGCTTGAACTGCGTGGTTTGGCGACGACAATTAAAGCCGCTAAAAAAATGGTCGAACGCGAAGGCCCTGAAGTATGGGATATCCTCGAAGAAGTCATTCGCGAACATCCCATCATGCTTAACCGTGCGCCAACCTTGCATCGCCTGGGCATTCAGGCTTTTGAGCCGGTGCTGATTGAAGGTAAGGCAATCCAGTTGCATCCGTTGGTCTGTACAGCGTTTAACGCCGACTTTGACGGTGATCAAATGGCCGTACACGTTCCGCTGTCTATCGAGGCACAGCTGGAAACACGTACCTTGATGTTGTCATCCAACAACATATTGTCTCCGGCTAATGGCGAACCTATTATTGTACCTTCGCAGGACGTGGTGCTGGGTCTGTACTACATGACTCGGGATTGCATTAATGCCAAAGGCGAAGGCATGATCTTTGCCAATATCAAAGAAGCGCGCCGCGCCTATGAGACGGGTGCCGCTACTATTCACGCCAAAGTCAAAGTTCGGATACTCGACGTAACTCTGGATGATGATGGGAACGAACTAGAAAAATCCCGCGTGCTCGACACTACCGTGGGTCGCGCATTGTTAATGGAGCTAATGCCACGTGGCCTGAGTATCGACCTGGTCAATAAAACCATGACGAAAAAGGCAGTGTCTGGTGTTATTAATGCCAGCTATCGCCGAGTTGGTTTGAAAAAGACCGTCATTTTTGCTGATCAGTTAATGTACATGGGCTTTAAGCAGTCCACGAAGTCTTCTGTTTCCTTTGGTATCAACGACATGGTGATACCGCCTGAAAAGCAAGAATTGCTGGCCGCCGCAGAAGAACAAGTAAAAGAGATCGAGAATCAGTACATATCAGGTCTGGTAACTAATGGCGAACGTTACAACAAAGTCGTTGATATCTGGTCCGTAGCGAATGATGCCATTGCTAAAGCAATGATGGATGGTTTGGGCTTTGAAGATGTTGTCAATGCCGAAGGTAAGACTGTCCAACAAAAATCCTTTAACTCTGTTTACATGATGGCGGACTCCGGGGCTCGTGGTAGTGCCGCGCAGATTCGTCAGTTGTCCGGTATGCGTGGCCTGATGGCTAAGCCTGATGGTTCCATTATCGAAACCCCCATCACGGCCAACTTCCGAGAAGGATTGGACGTGTTGCAGTACTTCATCTCTACTCACGGGGCTCGTAAAGGTCTTGCCGATACGGCGTTAAAAACAGCCAACTCCGGTTATTTGACTCGACGTCTCGTCGATGTGTCCCAGGATTTGGTGGTATTGGAAGAAGACTGTGGTACGGAAAGAGGTCTGCTCAAGCAACCACTGGTAGAAGGTGGTGACGTGGTCGAGCCGTTGGCCGAACGCGTACTTGGCCGTACGGCATCGCAGCCGATTTTGATTCCCAATAGCGATGACGAGTTGTTCCCGGCTGGCACATTGCTAGACGAGGGTATGGTGGAAATACTTGAGAAGCATGGCGTAGATCAGGTCACCGTCCGTTCAGCCATCACCTGTGAAACACGTTACGGAATTTGCCAACAGTGTTATGGGCGTGATCTAGGTCGTGGACATCGGGTTAATCAGGGTGAAGCAGTGGGTGTTGTTGCTGCACAATCGATCGGTGAGCCCGGCACACAGCTGACCATGCGGACATTCCATATTGGTGGTGCCGCATCGCGTGCCGCTGCTGCCAACAACATTGAAGTTAAATCTGCCGGTACTGTGCGTCTTCACAATATTAAAACAGTGCAGCGCACCAATGGTAACCTGGTCGCGGTCTCCCGTTCGGGCGAGTTGACGGTACTTGATACACAAGGCCGCGAGCGTGAACGTTACAAAGTTCCTTACGGTGCTGAACTGGCTGTGCATGACAATGCTGCCATCATTGCGGGTGTTATCGCGGCTACATGGGATCCACATACACATCCTGTTATTACGGAAGTGGCGGGTAAGCTTCAATTTATCGACTTCACGGAAGGCGTCACCGTTCAACGTGAAACCGATGACATCACCGGTATGACCAGTCTTGTGGTTATTGATCCAAAACAGCGTAGTACAGCTGCGAAGGATTTGCGTCCCATGGTTAAACTGGTGGATGAAAAGGGTGATGACCTTCACATCGTGGGAACAGAAATTCCTGCTCATTACGCGCTATCTGCCGGCGCCATCGTTGGCATGGAAGATGGCGCCATGGCTAATGTGGGTGACGTTATTGCGCGTATTCCACAAGAGTCATCGAAAACACGTGATATTACCGGTGGTTTGCCTCGTGTGGCTGAATTGTTTGAGGCACGTAAGCCGAAAGAGCCATCCATAATGGCAGAAATATCCGGCATCGTTTCCTTCGGCAAAGAAACCAAAGGTAAGCAGCGTTTGGTCATCACACCGGCTGAAGGCGATCATTACGAGGCGCTTATCCCTAAATGGCGTCATATCACCGCCTTTGAGGGTGAGCACGTAGAGAAGGGTGAGGTTATCGCTGATGGCGCACCAGATCCCCATGATATTCTACGTCTAAAGGGTATTTCAGAGCTTGCAACTTACATTGGTAACGAAGTGCAAGAGGTGTACCGTCTGCAAGGCGTGAAAATTAATGATAAGCACATCGAAGTCATTGTTCGTCAGATGTTACGTCGTGCTGAAATTGTTAATCCAGGCGATACCTCGCTGCTTCGTGGAGAGCAGTTGGAACGTACGCGTATTCTTGAAGAAAACGAAAAAGTCGAAGCCAAAGGTAAAATGCCGGCAACGTATGAGCCATTATTGCTCGGTATTACCAAGGCTTCGTTGGCAACTGAATCCTTTATTTCAGCGGCATCGTTCCAGGAAACGACGCGTGTGCTGACGGAAGCATCCGTCAGTGGCAAGATCGATCGTCTTCGTGGTTTGAAAGAAAATGTCATCGTAGGGCGACTGATTCCAGCAGGTACGGGCTTGGCGTACCATCAGGAGCGTCAACGTAAAGCCGCTGCCGATGCTAAAGTGGTGGCGGATGCTGAAATATTGCGGGCTGCCGAAGAGGCTATACCCGCAGCAGTATCTTCTACTGATGATGCTGAAGGCACCGCTGGAACAGAAGAAGTCGTCAGTTAAGTGCGAGAAGGTGGTTGCTGGGCTTGACAGTTCAGCCGCATACGCCTAAAATTCGCGCTCCTTGGAACAGGCGGGTTATCCCGCCTGTTGCTTTATAGACAAGCTAAATACGTATTTTTCCACATGGAGAAGCCTCACAGCAGGTTTTACGTATTAGGAATGAGGTTGGAGTTGCTTAAATGCCGACAGTTAATCAGTTAGTACGCAAAGGCCGTAAACGCCAGATTGCAAAAAGTAACGTGCCGGCACTGGATGCCTGCCCGCAAAAGCGTGGAGTATGTACCCGCGTCTATACCACAACACCCAAAAAGCCAAACTCGGCTTTACGTAAAGTTGCCCGTGTACGCTTGACCAACGGTCAGGAAGTAACAACGTACATTGGTGGTGAAGGTCATAACCTTCAAGAGCATTCAGTAATTTTGATCCGTGGTGGACGTGTTAAGGATTTGCCGGGTGTTCGTTACCACACGGTTCGCGGTAGCTTGGATACGTCCGCAGTGGCAGATCGCCGCCAGGGTCGTTCGAAATATGGTACTAAGCGTCCAAAATAGAATTTTCAGGGTTAAGGTTCCCGGTTCAGTATTCCTGGGGAGAGTAGCCCAGAGCGGCGAAACACTTAATTTTTATTTACACAACTGATCGGAATCGAGTAATCAGATGGCTAGAAGAAGAGCGATACCAAAACGTACTATATTGCCAGATCCTAAATTTAAGGATCTTATGTTGGCGAAGTTCATCAACATCCTGATGTTTGATGGTAAGAAAGCGGTAGCCGAGCGCGTTGTATATGGTGCGTTGGATCAGGTGGTTAATAAGGCGAAAGGTGAAGCAGTAGAAATGCTGAATAAAGCACTTGAAAATGTTCGCCCAATGGTTGAAGTTAAGTCTCGCCGTGTTGGTGGTGCAACGTACCAAGTGCCTGTTGAAGTTCGCTCAGATCGCCGTATGGCACTTGCCATGCGCTGGTTGGTTGAAGCGGCACGTAAGCGAAGCGAAAAATCCATGGATCGTCGTTTAGCGGGTGAAATCCTGGACGCCATCGAAAGTCGCGGCTCCGCCGTTAAAAAGCGGGAAGACGTGCATCGTATGGCAGAAGCTAATAAAGCGTTCTCGCATTATCGTTGGTAGCTATGTTGGTAACGACGCCGGTAAGAACGTTGGTAATTGCCTCGGTAAATGGTTAGCCCGTCCTACTCTATGAATATTGATGAGTGGGGTGGTGTCGACGTAAGACAGTCTGTAATTGTCTTGTGGTGAGATCAGGTCGCTGTTGTAGTTAAAGCTTTATCGAATTACCCCGCACAGGCATTCCTTTGCGGGTTGCTCATTAACAATGTTGATTAATGATCGTCAGATCAGTGTCACGCTAATGCGATCGAGCACGTTGTGCCCGTATCCACTATAGGAAAGGTTGTGGCTCGTACTACGCCCATTGAACGCTATCGCAATATCGGGATTATGGCCCACATTGATGCGGGAAAGACCACGACTACTGAGCGTGTGTTGTTCTATACCGGTGTGTCTCATAAAATTGGTGAGGTACATGATGGTGCAGCAACGATGGATTGGATGGAGCAGGAGCAAGAGCGCGGAATTACCATAACGTCTGCTGCAACGACCTGCTTTTGGAGCGGGATGGACAAGCAATTCCCAAAGCATCGTATCAATATCATCGATACGCCAGGGCATGTTGACTTCACCATTGAAGTTGAACGTTCATTGCGAGTGCTTGATGGCGCCTGTGCGGTATTTTGTGCGGTAGGTGGCGTAGAGCCACAGTCGGAAACGGTGTGGCGGCAGGCCAATAAATACCGAGTGCCACGCATCGCATTTGTGAATAAAATGGATAGGCAGGGCGCCGACTTTTTGCGCGTTGTTAATCAGTTGAAAGAACGATTAGGTGCTAACCCGATTCCGATGCAATTGAATATCGGTGCGGAAGAAGAATTTGAAGGTCTGATAGATCTGGTCAGTATGAAAGCGATCTACTGGAATGAGGCAGACCGCGGTGTAACATATGAGTCCCGCGATATACCCGCTAATTTACTTGAAAAAGCACAAGAACTGCGAGAGCAGGTGGTAGAGGTCGCCGCTGAAGCAAACGACGATTTAATGGGTAAATACATTGAGTCAGGCGAGCTCACGGAAGACGAGATTCACGCAGGAATACGGGTGCGAACACTCGCCAATGAAATAGTCCCTTGTTTTTGTGGGAGCGCCTTCAAAAACAAAGGTGTACAGGCAATGTTGGATGCGATAATCAACTACATGCCAGCACCCACAGACGTGGCCTCCATTCCGGGTGTTCTTGAGGATGGATCTGCGAGCGGTTTGGAACGGCACGCCAGTGATGAAGAGCCTTTTGCAGCATTGGCCTTTAAGATTGCGACAGATCCATTTGTCGGAACACTTACCTACTTTCGAGTGTATTCCGGGGTAGTAAAAACGGGTGACGCGGTTTTCAATTCCGTAACGGGAAAGAAAGAACGGTTTGGGCGTATCGTACAAATGCACGCTAATCACAGAGACGAAATTAAAGTTGTCTGTGCAGGTGATATAGCCGCAGCGGTTGGCCTCAAGGACGTCACTACCGGTGACACCTTGTGTGATCCAGTACAGGTGATCACCCTAGAGCGTATGGAATTTCCAGAGCCTGTAATTTCTGTGGCGATTGAGCCCAGAACAACAGTTGATCAGGAAAAAATGGGTGTTGCATTGAGCAAATTAGCTCAGGAAGATCCATCTTTTCGGGTTCATACTGATGAAGAGTCTGGACAAACCATTATCTCGGGGATGGGCGAGTTACACCTTGAAATAATTGTAGATCGCATGAAGCGCGAATTCAGTGTTGACGCAAACGTTGGCGCACCCCAGGTGTCATATCGGGAAACCATACGCAAGAGCGTTAAGGCCGAAGGTAAATTTGTACGACAGTCAGGCGGACGCGGCCAGTATGGGCATGTTTGGCTAAAGTTAGATCCTATGGAACAGGGCAGCGGTTACACTTTCGTTAATGAAGTTGTCGGTGGTGCAGTACCAAAGGAATACATCGGTGCGATAGCGAAAGGCATCGAAGAGCAAATGGAAAATGGTGTCTTAGCCGGTTTTCCCATGGTCGATGTCAAAGTCACATTATTTGATGGTTCGTATCACGATGTTGACTCTAATGAAATGGCGTTTAAAATCGCTGGCTCTATGGGGTTTCGAAACGGCGGGCTTGAAGCTGACCCAGTGCTGTTGGAACCGATTATGAAAGTTGAAGTCGTGACACCGGAAAATCACATGGGCGACGTGATGGGCGATCTTAATCGTCGCCGTGGAATTGTTCATGGCATGGACGAGAGTCCGGCAGGAAAAGTGATCAACGCAGAGGTACCCTTGGCCGAAATGTTTGGATACGCCACGGACTTACGCTCTGCCACACAAGGTCGCGCAACGTACTCAATGGAATTTGAGAAATACACTGAAGCACCTAAAAATGTAGCAAAAGCTATTATGAATCATTAACGTCAAATGTAGTGGCTATATGTTGGAATGGTGTCGCTGGGCGGTAGTAGGATTAACAGAATTTAGTACAGAAATAGCAGTATTAGCAGTAAGAAAGACGTATAGCTTTTTAACAAATTGATTGAAATATCGAGATAAGGGGTAGTTACCGTGTCCAAAGAAAAATTTGAACGCAATAAACCGCATGTCAACGTAGGCACCATTGGTCACGTTGATCATGGTAAAACCACATTGACAGCTGCACTGACCAAGGTCATGGCCGAAAAACACGGCGGTGAATTCAAAGCC
>NVUB02000179.1 GCA_002401775.2 Ectothiorhodospiraceae bacterium | reverse complement strand
TACCAACAGTAGGCTCCTTAAGAGAAGCGCCTACTGTCGCCTAAGAGCGCCTACTTTTGGTGGTGTTCGTTCTGATTGAGAAAAAGTGCAGGAATAGTTGCTCTTATTTCGAGCTTTTGTGATTGAAGAACGGGCGCCAAAAGTAGGCGCATTAGGTGAAGACGCGCTGAAGCAGAGATGCTAATGGTATGAGTTATTTAATTTCTATTCCTAACGTACTAATGAATCAGTCGTAAACAAATACAAGCAAACGTAAGTCTGGACTGTATGCCAGATGCATATGATAAACAGAAAAGTGTTTATTCAAATCGGGATATAAACGGTAAGTGAGTAACAAAGAATGAGTAACAAAATAAATATAGCACTGATCGGAGCGACCGGTTTAGTGGGTGAGGCCACTGTGTCTTTTTTGAATGCGCGAGATTTCCCCGTGGGAGAT
The DNA here is from genome assembly GCA_002401775.2 of Ectothiorhodospiraceae bacterium. Classification (GTDB taxonomy): domain Bacteria; phylum Pseudomonadota; class Gammaproteobacteria; order SZUA-152; family SZUA-152; genus SZUA-152. Next base: position 49,675 of record NVUB02000179.1, on the reverse strand, counting down.
TTCTCCCCGTTGGCCAGCGCGAATACGGCCGGGCAAAAAGTAGAGCTGGGCGGTAAATATCACACGGTTAAAAATGTTGCTGACTTTGATTTTTCACAGGTCAACGTGGCGATATTTGCGGCCAACGATGCGGTGTCCGCCGAGTATGTTTCTCAAGCGAGTACAGCAGGTTGTATCGTTATTGATACTTCATCGTGTTTTGCTGATGACGATAATGCGCCAATGGTGATTCCAGAAGTTAACCCAGAGGCACTGGCGGGTTACCCTGACAAAAATAAACAGGGCGGCATTATTGTTAGCCCGGATAGTGCCACGATACAAATGTTGGTAGCACTTAAGCCGCTTCATGATGCGGTGGGTATTGAACGTATCAATGTGGTGACTTATCAAGCGGTAACTGCACTGGGTAAAGCGGGTATGAGCGAACTTGCCAGCCAGACGATTGCATTGCTCAATATGCAAGAAGTCAAACGTGAAGCGTTTCCTCAACAGATTGCGTTTAATGTGCTGCCGCAAGTCGATACCGTGGAAGAAAATGGTTATTTGTCTTGCGAGATGAAAATGGTGAGAGCAACTAAAAAAGTGCTCATGGATGACGATATCGTTATTCATCCAACGACGCTGCAAGCCCCGGTATTTTTTGGCCACTCTCAGGTGCTGAGTATAGAGACTCGTGGGGAGTTGGGAGCAGCCGAGGCCCAGGCGTTATTACGGAAGGCGCCGGGAGTAGAAATGCTGGATGGTGAAAAAATGAACAGTCAGCCGACAGCGGTGACGGAAGCCGCTGGAAATGACTCGGTGTTCGTAGGGCGAATACGAGATGATATTTCTGACTCATATGGTTTAAGTTTATGGGTAGTTGCCGATAATGTGCGTAAAGGTGCGGCGCTCAATTGTGTGCAAATCCTGGAACTGTTGGTAAAAGAAGGCTTGTAAGCTATAGTTGCTTCTTAAACTTTGCGCTAATTGCCTAATATTTCTAAACAAATCCAATGGGGTGCCGATGCTGTAATGGGTTTCCTATTTTGAACGTCAAATTGGAAAATGACGGGCAGGCTGAAAAAACTATAAACGGGAGTAACTATGGGTAAGCATCTCGCACCGGTTAAGAGATTGGCACCGGTCATGGCCATTTTAGCGATGTTGATTCCAGCAGCAGGGTATGCGCTGGGCCTCGGTAACATTGCAATGAATTCGGCATTGAATCAGCCATTGAACGCTGAGATTGAGTTGCTGTCGTTACAACGGGGCGATCTCAATAACCTTGTGGTCAAACTAGGGTCTACTGAAGACTTTCAGCGTGTTGGGGCTGACAGGGCCTTTTTCCTGACTAAAATTAATTTTGAAATTATTAAGCGTAAAAACGGTACGGCCTACGTTCAGTTGACTACCGTTCAAACCGTCACGGAACCTTTCCTTGATTTTGTCGTTGAGGCGCGTTGGCCTCGTGGCCGTATCCTGCGGGAATTTACGGTGTTGGTAGACCCCCCAGTATTGTCTGACGAAGCACCGGCTCCCATTCAACAATCCGCTGCAATGCAGCAAATGGCTCCTGCGTCGCGCGCCGCACCTGCACGACAAGCACCTATTCGTTCACGCGCTTCACTTGCCCCTGTTACTCGCCAAGCCGGTGAAATTACTTATGGGCCTGTAAGATATAACGATACCCTTTGGGAAATCGCCAATGAAATGCGTCCCAGCGGCGTCACTGTCAACCAAATGATGGCGGCACTTGTCCGTGAAAACCCCAATGCTTTTTATAATGGAAACGTTAACCAACTCAAAGCGGGTTATGTGTTGCGTGTTAGTGATTCAGCAGCGTTAACTGATATGACGGTTGCTTCTGCCAATGCTGAAATTGAACGCCAGCGTGTGGAATGGCAAGCACGAAAGAGTGGCAGATTGGTTCGTCAGGTTGATGCGCCAGCAGGTGGTCGGATCGCTCGAGATGGTATGCCGGGTGAAGCTGCGAGCAGGTTTACTGATCAAGCTCGTCTTAAATTAGTGGCTCCTGGAAGCCAGGGTGCTGGCAGTGGTGCGGGTGATGAAGGTATCGATCAGCTGCGTCAGGACTTGTTACTGGCTGCCGAAGCATTGGATGCCAATCGTCAGGAAACCGATGATCTAAAATCGCGTCTATCCGAAATGGAAGAGCAACTGGAAGCCATGCAGCGTCTCATTATGCTGAAGGACGATGAAATGCTCGCCATGCAAAATAACCTGAGTGCTGAGGATGCGCCTGAGGAAATGATGTCGGAAAGCATGTCCAAAACCTCGTCAGAAGAAATGGGCGAGTCAATGGATGAAGCCGGTGAAGACATGATGGCCAAAGACGGGGTCGTGTCTGATGATGTCCTGGAAAAAGCCATCGATGAAGACATGGCAGCGATTGCCATGGAAGAAGAAGCGGCTAAGGCTGCTCCTGTGCCTGCTCTCACTATGGAAGAGCCCGGTATATTGGATGATCCATTAGTGATGTACGGTGGCATCGGCATCCTGGTACTGATCATTGCCGTGGTTATCCAACGCAGACGCAAGATGCAAGATGGATTTGAAGAAAGCATTTTGAATGTTGGTGAAGGCGGGGATGCCGGTGCCACGGCTGAAACCATGGCTCAAGGTGGTGAAAGCTCCATGGTGAGTGATTTCGCCATGAGCGAAATGAGCGGGATGAGTGGCATCGAAGGTGATGCAGCGGATGTTGACCCGATATCGGAAGCCGATGTTTACCTCGCTTATGGCCGTCATCAACAAGCGGAAGATATTCTTAAAGAAGCCTTGTTGAAGGAACCTGAACGCCATGAGTTAAAGCTCAAACTGCTTGAAGTCTCCTTCGCGGCCAAAGATCGTGAAGCCTTTGAGCAAGGCGCACAAGAATTCCACGATGCATTGGGTGATGAGTCTGATCCCATGTGGGCCAAAGTGGCCACAATGGGTTCTCAGTTATGCCCTGGTAGTGATTTGTTTGGCGGTGGATCTGCCGAAGCCCTGAAGGAAGACCTGGAAGAAACGGCAGTAGTGGGCGACGATGACCTGTTGGATTTCGATTTTGACCTGGATACCGATCTCGATGCAGATACTATTTCTGCCGCCGGTAGTGGTGATCCTGATACGGATGAGGTGTTTGCTGAACTGGAAGCAGCAACCAGTGATATTGCTGGCTTGGACTTTAAAAAAGTGGAAGACAATACCAGCCTGGACTTGGACATGGATTTGGATATGGGGTCAGATCCACTGGCGACGGAAGCGCCCGCATTGGCCAGCGAAAGCACCACTGATGACAAGCCCGCAGATGATAATAGCCTAGACTTTGATGTTTCATCCCTGGACTTTGATCTTGACGCCAGCATAGACGCGATCTCTGGCGTTAAAACGGAAGCGGCTGCCGATAATGATAGCGGTCTGGATTTTGACATTGAGGGGTTGGGTGATTTCAGTACAGAACCTGCCGTTGAACCCGCTTCTGAACCGGATACCGAATCCAGCCCTGAACTGGCATTGGACGATACGCTTGAACTTGATGTCGGATTAGAGACTGAATTGACATTGGATACCGATACGCCGGTGGTTGAGGTTTCTGACGTCGAGGCTTTAGAGACTGCAACAGCGGAAACCGGTGACGCAGACGAGCTTGAGGATGTTCTTGGTGACGACCTTGATGATGTTTTTGGTGAGGTTGATGAAGTGGGCACAAAGCTGGATCTTGCCAAAGCCTATGTTGATATGGGTGATGGCGATGGCGCACGAAGCATTCTCGATGAAGTATTGGAAGAGGGTGATGATGATCAGAAGAAACAGGCTGAGGAATTGATCTCTCAGCTTGCCTGAACTCGGTAATTGGTAGACCCTGGTTAATTTTTTAACGGGGCGAACAATCAAAAACGGCGCAACCACTTATTGGTTGCGCCGTTTTTATTTGAGTACGTTTAATTCAGGTTGTTTAGACCACAGGGCATGATTGAGATGCCGTTGAGGTGTAGAATACCGCCCCAAACCATTCTCGCGAGATACTCATGAGTACCAGCGGCATTTTTTGTGAGCGAGCCTATGCATGCGGTAATAAAAATAGTTTGTTTCCTGGTTTTTGGGGCAATGATAGCAACGGGCGACATCCCAGTATTACTGGCGGGACTGGCGCTGCTTATTCCGCTTTACGTCATTAAGTTGAATGGTCAGGAGCGTATTCACGCTGCGACGGCCATCGCCATGTTGAAACGCTTGCGTTGGTTGTTTCTGTCTATATTTATCGTTTATTTATTTTTTACACCCGGCGTACTGTTATTTTCGGGTGTGTTGTGGGGGCCCACTGAAGAAGGTGTGTTGCTGGGTTTGTCCCGCATTATGGTCTTGGTGTTGATCGTTGCGGCGGTGAATGTCTTGCTTATCAGTACCGGACAACTGGAATTTTTTGCGGCGGTACACTGGTGTCTGCGTCCCTTAGCGTGGATAGGTGTACCTCATGAACGTTTAGCTGTACGTATTGCCTTAACCTTGGAAACCGTAAGCACGGTACGTGAGGCATTTCGCAATGAGTCTCGTGACTTGAAAAATAATAATAGCGCCCAGCACTCAACTCTGGACTCAACCTTGGACTCAACCCAGGACTCAACCCTAGAGCCAACACGGTATTCAACGTGGCGCTCAAAATTGATGGCAATATCGGATACTGCCCACCGGCTTTTCGCCCAGGTTATTGCTGAGGGAGAAGCAACCCCTCTTCGTGAAATTGTCTTACCGGACAAATCAAGGCCACCGGTCATGCAATGGGGAATTCCTTTGGTGTTAGCGAGTGTGTTGTGGATGGTAAAGAATCATATGATGAATTGGGTGTAATCAAATGCGTATTGCAATGGGCATTGAGTATGATGGCAGTCATTTTTGTGGCTGGCAGGCACAAAAACAGGATGTACCGACGGTGCAAGGAAACCTGGAAGCAGGACTGTCACAAGTGGCCAATACTCCGGTTAACGTTATTTGTGCGGGACGCACGGACGCGGGTGTTCACGGTTGTGGTCAGGTCATTCATTTTGATACCGAGGCCCAGCGCCGCGAGCGATCCTGGGTATCTGGCACAAATGCTAACATGGCGCATACCGTAGCGGTGCTATGGGCCACACCTGTGGACGAGACCTTTCATGCACGGTTTTCAGCACTGCGCCGACGTTATCGTTACGTGATTGCCACCCGTGCCATTCGTCCTACCTTCGCCGCGGGACGAGTGTCATGGGATCATCGCCACTTGGATGTACCTCGAATGCAGCAAGCCGCGCAGCACTTACTGGGCGAGCATGATTTTAATGCCTATCGCGCCGTCGCCTGTCAGGCCCACAATTCCGTGCGTACCATTCATCAGTTGGAGGTGCAGCGTCGGGACGACCTGATTATTATTGACCTTGAAGCCAATGCCTTTTTACAGCACATGGTACGTAATATTGCGGGAGTATTGATGGCCATTGGCGCAGGTGAACAGGCCATAGACTGGAGCCGGGAAGTGCTGGAAACCCGTGACCGCACCCAAGGGGGTGTAACGGCACCGCCGCACGGGCTTTATTTTATGGGTGTAGAATACCCCCCGGAGTATGCTCTCCCCGAGGCTTCTTCGACCCAGTTGGTCTGGTAGCCTGTTCGTGCCTTGGGTACGACCCGCAAGGTGAAACTACGACATATACTTGATTGAACAACATTATTGACGATGACTTTTTATCGATGACAGCGCCTACCACCACTGATACTGAGCCAAGCATGGCCACGCGAATGTCGACGCGTATTAAAATGTGCGGCATCACCCGCCCGCAAGACGCAAAAGACGCCGCAGAATTGGGTGTCGATGCCATTGGCCTGGTATTTTACGACCCCAGCCCACGCCATGTCAGCATCGAGCAAGCATGCGCCGTGATTGATGCGCTCCCCCCGTTTGTGACGACCGTCGGCTTATTTGTTAATGCCTCGGTAGATGAGATTCGCGCTGTGCTGGACAGCGTAAAATTGGACTTATTGCAATTCCACGGTGATGAATCCCCCGAGTTTTGTGCGGATTTTGATCGACCCTGGGTCAAAGCAATCCGTATGAAAGACGGCGTCGATTTACAGGCTGAAACCAGCCAGTTTAAGGCGTCGAGCGGCCTATTGCTGGACGCCTATCATCCAGCATTGCCCGGTGGCACCGGTGAGTCTTTCGAATGGGAGAGAGTGCCATCGGCACTGGAGCTACCCGTCATCCTGGCGGGAGGACTGTCAGCGGATAACGTCGGCGAAGCCATCCGTACCGTACAGCCCTACGCCGTCGATGTCAGCGGGGGCATAGAAGCCGAGAAAGGTATCAAGGATTGGGGTAAAATGGCGGACTTTGTTGCCGCAGTACGGGCAGCAGATACGCAGAGTACGTAGGGTGGGCATTTTTTTCATGCCCACGCGTGATACTGCCAGCATGCTGCATTCATACGACAAATACACATATTTTGCAGTAACAGCCAACATTGAATACTGTGAAATTAGAAGTAACGGAAGAGAATACATCATCGGACAGTCCCTTCTCCCCTCAGGGGACTCATTTCAGTACCCCCTTGAGGGGTGGAAGGCTAGGATGAGGGGTGGTTTTATTCCACGCATCTTTTATTCCATGCATCTAGGGGCGTTACACTGTGTGGAATTTCATTGAATATTGTACGAGCATAAAAGGTAATACAACGTGTCACAGGTAGATAGTATGAAAACAGACGGGCCACTTATCGGTCAGATGCCAGATAGTCGAGGCCATTTTGGCCCCTACGGCGGCCTTTTTGTCGCCGAAACCTTAATGGTACCGCTGAAAGAGTTACAGGATGCCTATGAACGATATCTGGTTGACCCCGAATTTCTCGCTGAACTGGACGCCGACTTACAGCACTACGTAGGCCGACCCTCTCCGTTGTATTTTGCTGAAGGCTGGACCAAAAAACTGGGGGGCGCACGGGTCTATTTAAAACGTGAAGACCTCAATCACACCGGCGCGCATAAAGTGAACAACACCATTGGCCAGGCCTTGCTGGCCAAACGCCTGGGCAAGACCCGCATCATCGCCGAAACCGGTGCCGGACAGCATGGCGTGGCCACCGCCACCGTCGCTGCACGTCTGGGCCTGGAATGCGTCATCTATATGGGGTCCGTCGATATACAACGCCAGGCCAGCAACGTTTATCGCATGAAATTGCTGGGGGCAGAAGTGGTGCCGGTGGAATCCGGTTCCAAAACGCTTAAAGATGCCCTAAATGAGGCCATGCGTGACTGGGTCACCAACATTGATGACACCTTCTATATCATCGGCACCGTCGCCGGGCCACACCCATATCCTGCCATGGTACGAGACTTTCAGGCCATTATCGGCCGCGAAGCTCGTGAACAAGTGCAAAAGCAAGCCGGACGACTGCCCGATGCCATCGTCGCGTGTGTCGGCGGCGGCTCCAATGCTATCGGCCTGTTTTATCCATTTTTAGACGACAAAGACGTCACCATCTATGGCGTAGAAGCTGCAGGTGAGGGTCTGGACTCCGGCCGCCACGCTGCGCCATTGTGTGCAGGCCGACCCGGCGTACTTCATGGTAACCGCACCTATTTAATGGAAGACGACAACGGCCAGATTATCGAAACACATTCAGTGTCAGCAGGCCTCGATTATCCTGGCGTTGGCCCTGAACACGCCTGGTTGAAAGACATCGGTCGTGTCGAGTACGTAGCAATCACCGATGATGAAGCCCTACAAGCTTTCCACGACCTCACGCGCCTGGAAGGTATCATCCCGGCACTGGAATCCAGCCATGCCTTGGCCTACGTCACCAAACTGGCCCCAAGCATGGGCAAGGATCAAATCATTGTCGTCAATTTGTCCGGTCGTGGTGATAAAGATATTCATACCGTCGCGGCATTAGAAGGGATTACCGTGTGATTCGGCTTTATTCATTAAGCATAAGCTTAAAACACAAAACCTAACGCAAAGCCGCGAAGGGGCTAAGGGCGTAAATAAAGATAATTCAAAGATGGTTTTCTTTGCGTTGGATGGTAATGTTTGGCCACTTTCATCACAGCGGTGTAGCATTACAGAAAGAATAGTGACGACCACGAACCGTCCCTTCGCCCCTCAGGGGACTCATTTCAGTACCCCCTTGAGGGGGGGAAGGTTAGGATGAGGGGTGGTCTTTTGTCTCAGCACCTTTGCGTTAGATTTTTACGTCAAATAATTAGATTGGAAAAAACATGAGTCGTATCAAAAACTGTTTCAGCAGATTGAAAACCGAAGGCCGCAAGGCGCTGATTCCCTACGTGACAGCGGGAGACTCAGACCCAAAAGTCACCGTGCCATTGATGCACACTATGGTGAAGGCCGGTGCCGACATTATTGAACTGGGTGTACCGTTTTCTGATCCCATGGCCGATGGCCCGGTGATCCAGCGTGCGGCCGAACGTGCGCTGGAACACAACACCTCTTTGAACGATGTACTGGCCATGGTTGTCGAATTTCGCCAACGGGATAGTGATACGCCCGTCGTGTTGATGGGGTATCTGAATCCAGTGGAAGTAATGGGGTATTCTGTATTTGCAGAGGCCGCCGCCAAGGCGGGAATAGACGGTGTACTTACCGTTGATTTACCACCTGAAGAAGCGGGTGAGTTGGTATCTGCACTCGAGTCTCAACAGATAGACCCTATTTTTCTGTTAGCCCCTACCTCGAATGATGAACGTATTAAGCTGATATGCAATGCCGCCAGTGGTTACGTCTATTACGTCGCCGTGAAAGGCGTCACCGGTGCCGGGAATCTGGATGTGAAAGCGGTGGCAGAGAAAATGAAACAAATTCGTCAACATACAGACTTACCCGTTGGTGTTGGTTTCGGTATAAAAGACGCCAAATCTGCAGCCGCTGTCGCTGCAGTGGCAGATGCTGTCGTCGTCGGTAGCGCATTGGTGCAAAAAGTGGAGCAGGCCGCCGGACAACACGGTAAAATAAACGCTGATATAGCAGAGTTGTTAGGGCAGATGCGTGTGGGAATGGATGCTTAAAGGTTGTCAGCAGACGAAAGTCTCCACTGCTTACAACAATGCTTGCAACAATAATTACAACGCTTTTTGCAATGCTTTTTGCAGCGAAATGTAGGAGTGGCTTCAGCCGCGAATGATGTGCCACCATTACTCGCGCCTGAAGCTGCTCTTACAATAAAATACCCTGCCAGCTTATAGCGATCGCCCTATTGGTAACCCTATTGGTAACAATGTGTAATACAAAATTTATATGATTCCGCAGTTGATTTAGGTTGATTAGGTTGAGTAATTACCTTCGACAGAATGACTAGAAACAAGGCATAAAATAAACAATATGAGCTGGTTAAAAAAATTAATTCCATCAAGAATTAGCACCCAGAGCGGCCATAAAAAGGCTGTCCCGGAGGGCATTTGGGCAAAATGTACCTCCTGTAAAGCGGTGTTATATCGCGCGGAACTGGAACGCAATTTGGATGTTTGTCCCAAGTGCGATCATCACATGCGCATTGGTGCTCGCCGCCGTCTGGAAATTTTCCTTGACGATGAGCCCCGCGTGGAAATTGGCGCTGAAATTACCCCGGTTGACGTGCTCAAATTTAAAGATGTAAAAAAATACAAAGACCGACTGGTTCAGGCTCAAAAGACCACCGGCGAGACCGATGCGCTGGTGACAATGATGGGACAGGTACAGGGTGTACCGCTGGTGGCAACCGCCTTTGAATTTAAATTTATGGGTGGCTCCATGGGCTCAGTAGTCGGTGAGCGTTTTGTGCGAGCGGTGAATACATCCTTAGAGCACAATATTCCGCTGGTATGTTTTTCGGCCAGTGGTGGTGCACGAATGCAAGAAGCGCTGTTTTCACTGATGCAAATGGCCAAAACCAGCGCGGCTTTGGCCAAACTCAGTAAACAAGGCATTCCGTATATTTCCATACTGACCGACCCTACCATGGGCGGCGTATCAGCCAGCCTGGCGATGCTGGGGGATGTACATATCGCAGAACCCAAGGCATTAATTGGTTTCGCCGGACCCAAAGTCATAGAACAAACTGTGCGGCAAACCCTGCCAGAAGGCTTCCAACGTAGTGAATTTTTGCAGGAAAAAGGTGCCATCGACATGGTGATTGACCGCCGTGATCTGCGTGACCGCGTAGCCAGCCTGTTGACCATGTTAACGGGGCAGTCAGCACCTTACAGTGCAGGGGCTAGAGGCGAGTAGATAGGGGCTAGAAAAACAACTGCTTGGGGTTACTTCTGCTGACCTTCCTAATGTACTACTTCAGTGGAGTATCTCTGAAAGGCAGGGATGTCAGCCTCCTCGATACTCGTCCCTAGAAACTAAGTTTGGTAGGGTGGGCATTGCCCACCGTGACCAAGGTTTAGTTTTCGCTGGTGGGCGGTGCCCACCAGCGATTATCACGCTGTCGTGGCAAAAAAGAGAGACAGTTGGTAGCTTCCTCAATACTTGATCCTCGCCTCTCGTTCCTAATAACTTGATACTTTCAAAATATGCGTTTTAACACTCTTGAAGATTGGCTGTCCTGGCAAGAAACCCTGCATCCCTCTGAAATCGAACTGGGGCTGGCGCGTGTTGGTGAGGTGCTTGCCCGACTCAATCTTCAACGTCCTGATTTCACCTTGATCACCGTTGCCGGTACTAACGGCAAGGGCTCCAGTGTGGCAATGCTGGAATCTATTTTGCGGGCGGCGGGTTATCGTGTTGGCAGTTATACATCGCCTCATCTATTGCGTTATAACGAGCGCATTAAAGTTGATGGCCAGCTCGTGGACGATGCGACGTTATGCGCTTCTTTTGAACGCATTGACCAGGCTCGTGTGGGTAGTAGTGACGTGCCACAAAAGAATATTTCCCTGTCCTATTTTGAATTTGGCACACTCGCGGCCATTGATATTCTGCACCGCTCTGCGCTGGATATCGCTATTTTGGAAGTCGGTTTGGGTGGACGATTAGATGCGGTGAATATACTGGATGCCGATGTGGCGTTGATCACCGCTATTGATGTCGATCATGTGGAGTGGTTGGGGAATGATCGTGAGGTTATTGGCGGTGAAAAGGCGGGGATTTTGCGCGCGGGCCGCCCGGCGGTGTGTGCTGACCCGAATCCACCGGCTTCAATTCTGGCGATGGCAGAGTCGCTGGGGACACCACTTTCATTATTGGGCAGCGATTATCATATTGAAGTGAATATTGGCAAGGATGTTGAGAAGCCCACTTTAGGTGCCGACAGGTCTGGCAGTTGGAATTGGAAGAACCGGAAGCACCGCTTTGATCGTTTGCCGTTACCGGCTTTGCAGGGTGATTTTCAGCTGAACAATGCCGCAGGTGTGTTGGCGGTGCTGTCGGATTTGGCGTCAGATTTTCCCGTGGACCCTGCAGCCGTTGCGCGAGGTTTACAAATGGTCTCATTACCTGGGCGTTTTCAAATAGTGGCGGAGTCACCACTGCAAATCTTTGATGTCGCCCATAATGTCCAGAGTGCGCAAGCTTTGGTGGTTAATCTGTCACAACGGAACTGTAACGGCCTAACCCGTGTCGTACTGGGCATGTTGGCGGACAAAGATATTGAATCCGTGGTGGCAGAGCTCTGGCCGGTGGTGGATCATTGGTATCTCGCGCCGTTGCCAGCGCCGCGCTCGGCGTCGGTCAAGCAGCTGCAAGCGGCAGTGCGGGCGGCGTCTTCTGCAGCTGCCATTATAACGCCCAACAACAATGACATTGTTGAGACATTTGACGATGTATCGGCGGCGTATCAGGCAGCATTGCATTCGAGCCGTGCTCAAGACCGCATTGTTGTGACGGGATCGTTTTATTCAGTGGCGGTGGCACTGGGGGAAGCAGTATAATCACCCCCTGAATTAGGGCAGAGGCATTTTGTGAATATTCAACTCAAGCAACGACTCGTTGGGGCCATCGTATTGGTCGCACTGGCGGTGATTTTTATCCCCATGCTGCTTCCCGGCAGTGGCAGCATTACCGGCGGCATTAGTGGCAGTAATATCCCAGCGGAGCCGGACTATCGGTTCTCACCTACGCTGTCTGCACCTAAAGCACCGCCAATAGCGGAAGCGCCTGGGTTGCCCATGGATAACGCTGCTCTGGCCAGGGCAACAAGCCTGGAAGAAACGATTGCCGGCGAAAACTCCAAAGTACCTGGGGATGTCTTGCCCGCAAGCACGGCGCTTAAAACGACGCTTAAACCTAAAAGTCACTCATCATCTACATCTGAGTCCGCCGTCGCTAAAAAGCCTGTCAGTAAACCCGCCAACAAGCACAAGCCTGCTAAACCTAAAGTTGTGCCGGTGAAGCAAGCCGTGGCTGCAAAAAAACAAAGGATCGAAAAGTCACCCAAGGCCAGTGGCTGGGTAGTCCAGGTCGGTAGCTTTTCCAGCGCACAAAACGCCAAGACATTGCGCGACAAGTTACGTAAACAGGGTAATGCCAGCTTTGTTGAAAACAGTAAAAACACCACAGGCCGAGTGTACCGTGTGCGCGTTGGGCCGTTAGTCAGCCGCAAGGCTGCGGAGAAATTACGCCTGAAATTAGCAAAAGCATCTGGCTTGAAAGGACTGGTGCAAGCTTATCCTTAATACCGCTTTTTCTCCTCTGGCCAGTATAATCTGGTACTGGTCGAGTGTTGACGGTGTGGAAATTTTACGATGATCTGGGTTGATATTGTTATCCCTGGCATCATTGCGATTTCTGCCTTGTTCAGTTTGTTGCGAGGTTTTGTGCGTGAGGCCCTGTCACTATTGGGCTGGATGGCGGCTTTTTGGGTCGCGCTCACTTTTGCCAAGGACTTTGCAGAATTATTACTGACCGGTATATCGGCGCCCTCTATCCGTGTAGTGGTGTCTTTCACGATTTTATTTGTGGTTACCCTGGTGATTACCGCCTTGCTTAACCGCTTGGCGGGGTCATTAGTGACCAGAACCGGGTTGAGCGGCACGGACCGAATGATCGGTATGATATTTGGCATTGCCAGGGGCGTTGTCGTGGTGTCCGTGCTGGTATTACTGGCGGGTATGACCACCCTGGCGCAAGACCCGTGGTGGCAGCAATCAGTGTTGATTGATACGTTTCATAAATTCGCCATGTGGCTGCGTTTTACCGTAGCGCCGGAGTTGACTGGCGCTGCTATTATTAGTGGTAATTGAAAGTGGTAATTGATGGATGGGTAATCGAATGAGGTATCTCGAATGTGCGGCATAATTGGTATCGTCGGAACAGAGAACGTTAACCAGAATTTGTACGATGGTTTGACGGTATTGCAACACCGTGGTCAGGATGCCGCTGGTATAGTGACCTGTGATCAGGGGCGGTTATTTCTGCGAAAAGACAATGGGCTGGTGCGAGACGTCTTCCGCACACGCCATATGCTGCGGTTACAGGGCTCAATGGGAATAGGTCATGTGCGTTACCCTACGGCAGGCTGTTTTTCATCGGCAGAGGCTCAGCCGTTTTACGTGAATTCCCCATTTGGCCTTTCCCTGGCACACAACGGCAACCTCACCAATGCCGCCGAACTCAAACGAGACTTGTTTCGGGCGGATAGACGCCACATCAACACCGACTCGGACTCCGAAGTGCTGCTCAATGTGTTCGCCCATGAGTTGCAACACGAAGGCAAATTAACACTGGAAGCCGAGGATGTCTTTGAGGCCGTAGCGGCCGTGCATCGTCGTTGTCGGGGTGCCTATGCTGTCGTGGTGATGATTACCGGTTACGGGATTGTCGGGTTTCGTGATCCTAATGGCATTCGCCCTGCCGTTTTCGGCAAACGTGAAACCGCACAGGGGGATGAATATGTCATCGCTTCGGAAAGTGTTGCTATCGATTCATTGGGATTTGATTTGATACGGGATATCGCCCCCGGTGAAGCAGTATTTATTGATGTAAAGGGAAACCTGAGCACACGCCAGTGCGCAGAAAACCCCGTGGCCACTCCCTGCATATTTGAGCATGTGTACTTTGCTCGCCCTGATTCCATTATCGATGGTATCTCAGTTTATAAGGCGCGTTTACGCATGGGGGAAACGCTCGCTAAAAAAATTATGCGTGTGTATCCAAAGCACGACATTGACGTAGTTATCCCCATACCCGACACCAGTCGAACGTCAGCACTGCAATTATCTTATGAGCTGGGAGTGGTCTACCGGGAAGGCTTCATCAAAAATCGCTATATCGGCCGGACGTTTATAATGCCGGGCCAACAACAGCGAAAAAAATCGGTACGCCAAAAGCTGAATGCCATCGAGCTTGAGTTCAAGGGCAAAAATGTTTTGCTGGTGGATGATTCCATTGTGCGTGGCACAACCTCGAAACAGATCATACAAATGGCACGTGCCGCAGGCGCGAACAAAGTCTATTTCGCATCAGCTGCGCCACCGGTTCGGTTCCCTAACGTGTATGGCATTGATATGCCCTCGGTTAAGGAATTGGTGGGACATGGTCGTGATGAGAAACAAATTGCCGAAGTGATTGGTGCCGATTGGTTACTGTATCAGGATCTGGATGATTTAATCGAAACCGCGAGACACGGGAACCCGGCCGTAGAACACTTTGATACATCGGTATTTGATGGGAAATACGTCACCGGGGATATTACTCAGGATTACCTCGACTTTCTGGAAGAAAAACGTAATGACTCCGCGCGTGAACAAGGTGAAGGTGATGACGCCGTCATGGAGCTGCATAATACGGCTTAAGGGCAGGGGAAAGTAAACTGGCAAAGAGGAAAGCTTGACGGAGTTGCTTGTCTTCATTACTCTGTACTTGTTGCGCCGATTTGAATCAGCTTGCGGGCGCGTAATAAATACGGCTAAAGCGAGGTGACGATTAACGGAAACCTGCTGTAGCGAAAGCTGAGCAGGTTTTTTTGTGCCTGTAAATTGTGCCAGCAAATAGTGCCTGAAAATGGTGTTTGTAAATGTAGTGCAGTGCACTTTATTTAATGGTTAATAGCTCAAGCAGAAACAGAGGCAAAACAATGTCACAACAAGATGAAAATCAATACGGATTTGATACCCTGGCGGTACGTGCCGGACATAATCGTACCAATGAAGGTGAACAGAGCGAAGCCATATTCACCACATCCAGTTATGTGTATAGCAGTGCCGCCCAGGCAGCAGCGCGCTTTTCGGGTGAAGAACCGGGCAATATTTATTCTCGCTTTACTAATCCAACCGTTCGCACGTTTGAACAGCGATTGGCTGCACTGGAAGGTGGAGAGCGATGTGTCGGGACAGCGTCAGGAATGGGAGCAATATTGACCACTTGTCTGGGCCTGTTAAAAACCGGAGATCATATTGTTTCATCAAGGGCGATATTTGGTTCCACAGTGGTGTTGTTTAATAACACCATTGCCCGTTTTGGGGTGGAAACAACCTATGTTCCATTAACGGATTTATCGGCATGGGAAGCGGCGATTCGTCCTGAGACAAAAATATTGTTTTTGGAGACGCCTTCCAACCCCATCACCGAAATAGCCGATGTTCAGGCATTGGCCGATTTGGCCCATGCCCACGGTTGTCAGTTGGTTGTGGACAATTGCTTTTGCACGCCTGCATTACAAAAGCCTCTGGAATTAGGCGCGGATATTATTATTCATTCTGCAACAAAGTACCTTGATGGTCAGGGACGTTGTATTGGTGGTGCTATCGTCGGTACTGAAGAGTGTGTGGGTGGTGATATTTACGGTGTTGTGCGTTCTGGTGGGACCAACATGAGCCCCTTTAATGCCTGGGTATTTTTAAAAGGTTTAGAGACACTGCGGATTCGTATGGAGGCTCACTGTCAAAGTGCGCAGACATTGGCTGAATGGCTGGAGCAACAACCTGCTGTGTCGCGCGTTAATTATCCGGGTTTATTATCGCATCCTCAACATGCATTGGCATCGCGCCAACAAAGTGGCTCAGGGGGCGTGTTATCTTTTGAATTAAAAAATGGCAAAGCGGCTGCCTGGAAAGTTATTGATAATACTCAGCTTATCTCCATAACCGCTAATTTGGGTGATACTAAGTCCACGATTACTCACCCCGCAACCACTACACATGGGCGTGTTGACCCTGAGCTCAGAGCACAAGCAGGTATTAGCGATGGCTTAGTACGTATCGCCGTCGGCCTGGAAGACATTGAGGATATTAAAGCTGATCTTGCGCGCGGCTTAGCGCTTTTGTAGCGGTTAGTCTCTAACGGTGTGGAGAGATACAGGTTTACATTATTGTCGACGCTCTCTCTCTTGCACTCTTTACGGCACTCTTTACTACATTATAAATACAATAAACCACTGCTGTCCCGTTAACTTTTTTTCGTCATTCCGGCGTAGGCCGGAATCCAGTGGTTTCAACGATATTCTGGCTTCCAGCCTACGCCGGAATGACGAATGGGTAGATTTTTATTTTCATGTCTCATACACACTAAATGGTCTAATAGCGACATTTTTTGCTGGTTAAACAGCGAAGCAAATCGAGTTAACGGGACAGCAGTGAAATACAATAAATATAAATATTCATTTATAAGGCTGCTAGAAAAGTTTCTTAGTCAGTATGGGTGATATAAATTTTTTGGTTGATCATTAACGCTTATATAACACCGTATGGGATACTCTTGGCACCTGAAAATATACCCTGCATACAGGGTATATTTTTAATTGAAGTATTAGTGAGTACCTGACGGGTACATCACTGTAAGCCGTTCTTTATTTTAAAGAAAATGTAAAAAACACGCAAAGATCACGCAGGTGTCACGCAGATATCACGGGTGCTATGTGACCTGTGACACAAAGTCACATTGTGTTTTTTCCGACATTATAATCATGAAGCCGAAATAATATTTACCAGGTTTTACATTAACAAAAACATTTACTGATACTTGTCTTAGACAAACTGGAGCTAGCTAGTGTTTAGTTTAAATATACGCAGGGCCATTTTTATCAGTTTTACGTTATCAAGTTTGATTGCGTGTACTGGTCAGAGTAGTGATTCAAACCAAACGGATAGTATGAATTCTGAAATGAACGATGACACCGTTTCTATGGGGTCTGAAATGCCCTCAAACACGAATAACAGTGGGTTGGGTACGGTAACTCTTAACTGGTTACCCCCTACTGAAAATGATGATTACAGCCCCCTGACTGACTTGTCTGGTTACAAAATATACTATGGTACGTCACAAGATACGTTAGATACCGTAGTCACAATAGACAATCCCGGGTTGGCCACATTTGTCATCGATAACCTGCCTGCGAATAATACAACATATTACTTCTCTATAACCGCATTCAACAGTACTGAGATTGAAGGCAACCTTTCAAATATTGTTAGTAAAACATTAATGTAAAACACTCGTAAAGAAAAATCGTCATTGGTATTTAGCGAATTTTCATTAAATCAAATTCCATAGGGTCTCGTTATGTTAACTCGATTTTTAAAATTAGGTGGATTGGCTGTTATCGTGATTGCACAATCAACTCTTTCTTATGCCGCTGATAGAGTACAAATTGATAATTTTGAATATGAAAACTTCCCGATTGTAAGGCCGAATCACGATAGTGAGGCTTATACATATCGCCTTTGGGGGCATGATTCCGATAATAATGCAGGGGATCAACGGCCTGGGAGAGCCGTGGTAGAGCAAGGGCAGGCTTTCCAGGGAAATTCATCCATGGCGTCTATTGTTGATAGTGCGCTGAACACATTTATACAATATTACCCTTATGATGAAGATAGCTTTCAGTACCGCTACCTGCGAGAACAAATCGAGCTGTATGCGGGCACAAATGACTGGAAATTTGACACTTATAATCGTCTACGGTTCTGGGTTAAAGTTGATGAAAATCAAACAGTCCCACCTGATCAGCAAACCAATTTTCATTTTGGAACCTATTATAGAAGCACTACGGGCAAAAGAAAAAGTGCTGAAGATGGCGGAAACCACGGCTACCATTACTACAACCTTGAACCCACCGGTGAATGGCATCAGGTCATTGTAGATTTTCACCCAAGCCATATCAGGGGAAGGCGTGGTAGCCAGGAACATGGTGTTCTTGAATACCCAACGGGAGAAAACGGGTTTAATTACTTTGACTTAATGACTCGTTTTTACGTGACATTCACTACGTCACTGACAAGTTACCCTGGCCAGCATAATTTTGATGGGTTCGAGTTATATCATGACGCAAATCCAGAAAATATTACGCAAGTATATTCGTTAAGTGGTGTTTATGTACCAGCATCAAAAGAAATTATTGTCGCCTGGAAAAGAGATAAGGACGAAGATGATTTAGCGCATGAAGTAAGATACTCATATAGCAGCATACATGCAGCGGGATGGGACAGTGCCAAAACACTAGAAAACTCTACTGTTGCCCCTAAAGGGCAGGCGGGCTATAACGGTATGAAGTTTAAAACCACTACCGATAAATTTCAGGAATTTAACAACCCTGCATCCGTATTTATCGGCATAAAACCGGTCAACTCATCGCAGTTCCGAGAAATAGAAATCCCTATTGGATCAATTATTAGACCCAGAACCATTAATTCGTTATCGATTGAATAACAAAAAGGCTTTCCTGGAAAGTTTATGGGATAACTCTGCCTTGGAAAAAACCGCCACGGGTGTGGCTCTATATGAGTTTCATGGCAGAGAAGCGCTGAAAAAAAGCGGTAAAATTCGAGGCTTATTTTATCTCAAACGGCCAAAATGTTATGGCCAACGGGTTTATTTCATAAACGCTCTGTTAACCCTAACGTTGCATAAAATAGCGTACTTTGAACATGCCTCAGAAGTGGTGCAGTTACTTATGATTTGAGGCCGTCAGCGACATGGATGTCGCTGACGAGTTTACAGGGATTCATTTATTAAGGAGTACGCGTGCCTCAAATTATAAGCAACTGCACCACTTCCCTTCAGTTTGGCACTCTTTCAATACGAAAATTAACGTATTTCTGGATATCACTCGTAGTGAATTCCAGAAACAGATAAATAATGATCGTTTTACACCTTATTGGTAGCCTATTTATCGATTTTTGCACTCGACTTATGCAACTGTAAGGTTTAATAATCAGTGCTTCTTCTTTATCGAACATCATCGCCATAAAATCCCTTTGTACCTTAAACAGGGGGTTTTCATCACCGTAGAGAGTTCTACGCCATCTTCTTGCGCGACTTTATTCTCCACCTGATCGTATCTCATTTTAAATTCCTTTTATGTGAGGTAATAGGGGAGCGTGGTACTTCAGAATATACTAATGGAATGCGACTGCATAGGTAACGTCACGATGAAATTTTAAGTCATATTGGGAGTGATTATGCGGGCGTTTATTATAATATGCGACGTGTGCTTTTAACCGAAATTAGTTAAATTTTGGCAGTGGCCAGCCTCCATACCCCTTAATCTCGCGAACTGATTCTCAAAATTAGTAATACACACTGTCAAAATCATCGTGAAATTTATATAATCGGCAATGGTATTTTAATAAATGCTAATGTGGACTACAACAATTCGAACTACAGCAAGGGTCTATAGCGACGGACTAATAAGAATTGTCTACAACAACGATCTATAGCGGTACACGTATGGCTTCAGATTATTTCAATGTTTTTTAACTGTTTATTCGACGGTTGAAGAGACAAAGTTTGAAATTTTTATAAGGGTTTTTATAAGGGGTTATTTATGGGGAATTATCACATTATCCGCCACGTTGTTCTTTTGGTCAGTATTCTTGCCCTGGTGGCATGTGAGGGTAATGGTTCCCAAGACACGTCAACGCCACCCATTGATAATGAAACACCTTCCAGCATGGTGGCTGTCAATGACAGCTACACCACACCCTTTCAGTCTGTCTTGAGCGACAATGTATCCGGCAATGACACGCCATCAACCAATACCCCCGACAGCTGGGAGCTGGTGTCTCAGACAACGAATGGAATAATTGACCTCACTGGAGTTGGTGCGTTCACCTATACACCTTCCGGCGGCTATTCAGGAGGCGACAGCTTTACTTACCGGATACGGGATTCATTGAATAACCTGTCGAATGTTGCTACTGCGACTATCACCGTGCAGGCACAGCAGGTTGCCAGTACTTGTGATGTGCTTTATGCCAACAACGGGGGCTTTAGCCCGGTCACAAGCCAAACCGTGATGGCGATTCCGAACATTCCGAAGCCTGATAAAGGTGTTCATTTCCTTGACCCAAACTATGGTACTTGTGTCGTGCGGGTGTCAGATCACGCGAATGATTCAGATACCATTGCCAATCGAATTGTCCCTGACTACTCGCGTCGGCAAGTCTTTAATGCCGACCAGTCGCGCATGTTATTGCTGGCCAGTGATGGCTTCTGGCATCTTTATGATGCTAATGACTACAGCCATATTCGGCGGGTGAGTCTGCAGGGTGACAGTGTGGAATTCCAGTGGCATCCCACGGATCCGAATTTGCTTTATCGGATGGCCTTTAACGGTGGTCGACAAATTTATTTGCACGATGTGTCAGATACAACGGATAACACAGCATCCGTGGTGGCAGACTTTACCAATGTGAGTGCCATTGACCGGTATGCCGGGGTGACCAATATTAATGATACCTGGCCAAACGCGACCGCTTTTTGACGGGTGAAGAAGGCTCACCCTCGGCCGATGGTCGTTACTGGGCATTAATGGCGATGAGTGATGATTTCAACACCCAATACGGTTTGATTGTGTATGACTTTCAAACGGATTCCATTGTCGGTGTTTATGACTACGTGACCGACGGCGGTGGCATTATTGTCGGAACAGGTACTGCCGGGCCAAATAATGTCTCAATGTCACCTTCGGGAACACATGTAGTCGCACTGTGGAACCCGCCCGCATGTACAGCAGGAAGGCAAGGGACGCTGAACGATCCGTGCGGTACCATAGCGTTTAATCGTGATTTTAGCAGTGCGATCAACTTGGCATTTAACGGTGAGCACGGTGATACCGCGACGGATATTAACGGCCGTGATGTGTATGTGGGCATCGAGTATCAAGACCGGGGAGCGATTGAAATTATTGACCTCGAAACCGGTAGCCTGGTTGCGGATATTGAAACAGCGGTGTGGGTTGGTGGAGCGATTCATATTTCCGGGCGCGCCACGGGCAGGCCTGGATGGGTGGTTATTTCGCACTATACCGAAACCCCTATCGTCACCTGGTACAACGAAGAAATTTTTCTTGTCAAGATCGGCCCAGCACCCGTCATTGTGAGCCTGGGCAAGCACCAGAGTGATACTTCCGATTACTGGTCACAACCTCATGCAACCATTAGCCGGGATGCGACCCGAATTGTGTGGGGCAGTATTGGGGCAATGTCGACGACGTGCTGAACCTTGATACGTATATGGTGATATTACCCGACGGGGTATTAGATGACTTGTAGTCAGCCTAATGCCCCGTATTTCTGCTGTAACAGCACTAGAGTGCTTTATATTGCCTCAAAGTAACTACTTTCGGGATCAATCGATAGATGTGATGAAATGAATTCCCATGTCCCATCTTCTGTTAATGTTGAAAGATGGTTTTGATGATGTTGCTTTGATTCCCACGTTTCCACTAAAGTAAACTTATTCATGAGCGATGTGTTTCTGAATATTTTTACGCCAAGGCATCCCTCAACTTTTGGTAGTTCTGACTTTACATTGTTTAGGATACTAACAAACTCAGCGGCTTTATCACTCTTAACGTTGAAATTTACGATTACGTGTTCCATTTTAATTCTCCATATTTGATAACGTAGATATTATTTAATGCCCTTAATTTACGTATAATGATCTACGTAAAATGATCTACATAAAATATGGGGTAATCATCATTGAAACTACCCTGAAACGTTCATTAATATTGAATTTCAGTCATTAATTTTATTTTTTGTGATGTTTGGGCGTCATGCCAAATTTATTTTTATACGCCACGATGAAGTGTGAAACATTTTCATAGCCTATTTCCATTGAAATCTCAGTGACGCTGCTGTTGGTATTGGTTAGCAAATGATTAGCTTTTTCTAAGCGTTTACTGATCAACCACTTGTTGGGGGTTGTTTCATAAAGCCTTTTAAATTCCCTGTTGAAGGTTGATATGCTTCGCCCAGTCAAGGAGGCATAGTCACTGACTTTCAAATTCTCAAGGTAATTGGCCTCCATGAATTTTTTTATCCCTCGTTTTTTTGTTGGTTGCAGTAATGTCGTAATAAAATCGTGATTATTGGTGTGATCGGCTATTAACAAAAGAAATTCTATTATTTTAATGTCTGCAAGTTGGGGGTTATTGCGTATTCCCTTGTAAGTGAGGTGCAAAGACTCGAGGTAGGCATTTATTTGACGGTTTGACGTTATTTTTGAAATTTTAGTGTCTGTATTATTTGTTGTAGTGCTCGTTACAGTACTCGTTACAGTACTCGTTACAGCTTTCGTTACAGTGCTCGTTATAGCCTCCGTTTTATTAACTTGTTTGTAAAACTGCATGAATTTGTTTAACGTCTCTTCATCTATAAAAAACACGATAGCGTCAAAACTTCCCTTTGTCGTTACAAAGTCAGATACTACGTATATATCTTTAGGGAGAAGAACTATTTCATTTTCATCCACCTTAAAGTCGGCGCCATCATAACTCCGTATCACTTGCTTTCCTTCCTGTACGATCAATACCGCCATAGAAGAAAGGTACATTTTTTTATCGACAAGACTTTCGCTCAATGATTTATAAACGATAGATGAGTTATTACTTCTCAGTAGGATTTCAATGCTTGAGAGTGGATATAAAGAATCGGGTAATATTTCGAGTGTCATTAGTGGTGGTCGCTTTTAATTATTAATGGCCGAAATAACCGGAACGTTATTCAAGCTTTAATCTTCCTGAGTTGACCAAATTTCGCGTTTAGCTTCAATATAAGATGACCATACTCCAGATTAGAGCTTAGTGAGGAACCCATCATATGGGGTGACACCCCAACCAATCAAGTGCAAGGTCAAAGTCCCAATAAATCAAAATAGTTAACGGGATTAACCGTGCCATAATCCCTTTATGCCTAAGCATTACTTGAGGGTAGGTTTGCTATTGTAGGGCCTCCCGTTGCGTTCAGTGCGCTTTTTGCCGTATTTTATTTAATTTCGGTCATAATATTTAATAAGTGGCCGACCGTTTTTGACCAGCCCACGCGTGCGCGTTTTCCGCACACGAACATGATTTTTTTGTTATGTTTTAATCTCTTTAAAATACAATCCCATAGTTTCAGATAAATTATAACCTTTATTCATATAAAATTGTTCAGCGGGGCTTTTTTTTCTTGTTAGCAAAATAACAGAGTCAACTTCACGTGATTTTAAAATTTGATGAAGTTTATTAATCAGTTTTTTACCTACACCAGTTCTTTGGTTTTCTTTTTTTACACACATTTCCTTTAGTAAAAAATGTGATGATTTTTGGTACGGCTCTAAATTACCAAAAATAAAACCTATTAATTCATTATTATGAATTGCTGATAAACCTAAGAAATATGGTGCGTCTTTATAACAAAGCAACCTATCATGTGCATTTTTAAACTCCCAGCTTTCTGACCATGGTGCTTGACTAAATACTTCAACCAGCAGATTGGCATGATTGTCAATTTTAGTTCCGTTTATTTGTGTTATTTCCATGATTCTTCTTTTTTAACGATAACGTTGCAAATCACCGGCGGTTAAAACGTAGCGTAAGCCGCAACATTTTTAACCGCCTAGGTGAATTTATCTTGTTATACTAATAATTAATTACCCGTCACTTCCAAATGCTGCACGACATCTACACGAAAACCCGCTGGATCTTGCAACATAAAATGTACTTGCCCCCAGGCCTCCTCTTTTATCTCCATAGCGATATTTAGTTTTAAATTCTTGGCCTCCTCATAGGCTATGGCGGCATCTTTTACCTCCAATGAAATAACATAGCCTTTTGCGGACATTATTTCCTGAAGAAATTCAGGCTGCGAGCTATGATTAGGCACTAAAAATCCGAGCTGTGCTCCTGTATTTGGGGAAACAAGATGCAAGTAAAAGTCAGGATCATAAAAAACGGCATTAAATCCAAAAATTGTTTCATAGTATTGCTTAACGACCTCTAAGTTAGGCGCTACCATTACTGGAAACATTGCTTCTATTTCAATCATTTACACTACTCCCACACTAGGTTGATTTGGTACGAGTAGTATTAAGCATATTTATCAGTTGTTATTGTACAATACGGACAGGCTTTTAAATTGATTGGGTGTAAGCCCCGACAGCTTTTTAAATTCACAGATAAAGTGTGACTGGTCATAGTAGTAGTCTGCCCATGTTGTTTTATTAGTGCTTGTATTCATGCTTTGTAGCATACGCTGAAATCGAAATACTCTGGCAAGCTCTCGTGGAGAAAGCCCTAAATACAGTTGTGACAAGCGACGAAGTTGACGAGAAGATAAACCAAAGTCAGCGCACTGCTTATCTGAAATGTTGATTCTAGAATTTGTGTTTGTGTGACAAAAGCGAATATAGCGAGCCAATCTAGAATCTATCGTGGGCTGGCGCATTAAGCTAAGTAGTATCACCATTAAATTTTTGCAGCGTGTACTGAAATGTAGAGATTTTCCAATGCCCTCATAGATAGCGTGTAATATATGGTTTGGTAATAAATCAGAAACTTTTATGGCTTCATCATCACTCCATTCACCTAGTGGAACAGATATTAATCCCCCATGCCCTAATACTCGAAACCTGATACCAAAATAAGAAATAGGGCCGACAAAGTCAAATACAATGGAGGTAGAAAAAGGCGTAATAATAAAAATATCTTCTGGATAATCAACATTAACAATTACGTCAACGCAATTGTCAGGCATGCTCCGGTAGCAATATTCACCACTTGGCACGTTAAGTTGCCAAAAGCTCTGTACCCAATGGCATAAGGGCGGTGAAGGCAAGAAAGTTAGGTAAGCATTGTTTTGCTCAACATGTCCTTGATAAGGGGTAAAGTCAATATTTATTGGCATATATGTTTGCTCGATATCCTCTAAAATATGTCCGTGTTGAATTGCCTTGTTTATATTTTGTTTTCACCGCCTAGAATGGGTATAAATATGGACGGTTTTTACCCGTTAGCAACCTGGTAAATAGTGTTAGATCCGAATGGCGTGAAGTTAAGCCAAATACTGCCGTCTTCCCAGAGGGTATTCGCCAGAATGACGGATGGAGTGGGTTTTTGACTTATCTTCGTGCCATTCGTGTTAGGCCCTACTAGGGCACACGTCCGCAACCGGCAACCACGACCTGAAGTTGTACTTCGGGTCGGACGAAGTACAGTTTAGGGTTAGGGGTGAATATCTGTGGCTTTTAATGCATTACCACCATTCCTGCTTTCGCGGGAAATGGTGGTAATGGATGTGCATGGTTGAGAATAGCAGTGAATAGGAAGTGGAATATCAGTTATTGGTATAAATATATTGGTGTGAATGTATAAACATTTATATTTCAGTGAATCGCCGGATGTGTTTTATGGTGATCCAGTTCGGTGCTAGGTGTGGATTCTGCGCCGAGGTGTATTTCATCGGCATTTTCGTTTTCTTTCTCGCTGGCTTCCAGTGCTTTTAATTCTTCGGCGCTAATGGTAGGGGTGCTTTCTTCCATTTCGAGTGCTGCTGCGCTGATTGAAGGTGCTTGTTCTTCTTGCTCATCGATTTTTTGCTCAGGTTCAGGAGAAGCTTCCTCAGCAGTTCGGTGTTCTGTGAGGGCGGCGGTTTCCATTGGGGCTGTATCACTATTATTGGTGGTTTCAGTCTGAAGTTGGGCTGGGATGTCCTGTTCGGTTTTGGATGGTTCTTCGCCTTCTTGCACAGTGATTTCTGCGGCTGTACTTGTTGTTGCACCATTCATTGCGCTAGTCACCACATCCGTTACTACGGCGGCGGTGATGGCGGTGGCAGCAGTGGCAGTGGAAGAGAGTATCTTGGCTTCGGGTAAGTTCAGGGCGGCGGTGTCTGGTTTTTCGTTACAGAGTGATTGTGCACCTGTGGCGAGGTGTTCATAGACTTCACGGTAGTTGTCGGTGAGTTTGTTGAAGAGCAGGGATGTTTTCAGGAAGTGCCGATTTACGTTACCTTGGTAATCCTTGAGGCTGCTTTGTGCTGTTTGCAGGTCTTCTTCCAACTGAAGGGTGTGTTTGTCCTTAATCTGGCGGGCGGTGAAGTAGCCGATACCACCGCCAACGACAAATATGATTGCGCTGCTCATTAATGCCATAAGTGAAATTTCGCCGAACATGTTGCACCTCTCGTTTAATTTAAGTCATCTACCAGATTTATTCATCGTCAGTCAGGTGAGTACACTTTAGGGTGCGAGAGTTCAATATGGCCTGAGCTTGGTCACTATTTTCAAGAACATATGCTCGAGAGCTTTTGACTAATGACGATGACGGCTGAGAACTTTCGACCTGAGACTACAATAGTAGACGATAATATTCGGGATTGTTGTTGGTTCCCGACATGCTAACGGATGCAGGGAGAGGCTGTCATGTTATTTAGGGGTAATTTGTGCTCATTTATCTACGGCCAGTTAATGCCAGCTGGCGACCCAGGGGGCTTCGTATAGCCAGTTGGTGAGCTCGACTTCGCTCATGGGGGTGCCAATAAAGAACCCCTGAGCGGTGTCGCAGTGCAGGTCCTGGAGTGTTTTGCAGGCGTCGTAGGTTTCTACGCCTTCGGCGACCACTTCAAAGCCAAGATTATGCCCAAGCTCAATTATGGACCGTACTATGACGGCATCGCTGTGGTTTGTGGTCATTTGTTGTACAAAAGATTTGTCTATTTTAAGCGTGTCTATGGGCAGCTGCCTAAGGTATGAAAGCGATGAATAGCCGGTGCCAAAGTCATCAATGGCTATTCTGACACCCATTTTACTCAGCTCATTTATGGTATCGCTGCAATGGTTCAGGCCAGTGAGCAGGGTGTTTTCGGTGATTTCTATTTCCAGGCTGCGCGGTGATACCCCGGACCAACGCAGGGCATTTTTAATTTTTTCCACCAGTTTCGGGTTTTGGAATGAGAGTGCCGAAACGTTGACGGCTACCGGTATTTTTTGGCCGATGCTCAGCCAGTCACGGTGCTGTTTTAATGCGGTGTTAATGACCCATTCGGTGATGGGGGTGATGAGCCCAATTTGCTCGGCCAGGGGAATGAAACAATCCGGAGAGAGCAGTCCGCGTTGAGGGTGGCGCCAACGCAGTAGGGCTTCTACGCCATGCAGGCAGCGTTCTGCGAGGTCAATTTTTGGCTGGTAGTGCAGCTCCAGTTCGTTATTTTCAAGGGCGTGATGGAGCTGGCTGGAGAGGTGGAGTTGCTCGACGTGGTGGGCATCCATTGTTGGTTGGAAAAAATGATATCCGACATCTTCCCGTTTGGCGCGGTACATGGCGATTTCGGCGTGACTGACCAGGCTGCTGACATCTTTACCGTCGTCCGGGTAGATGGCGATGCCAATGGCGGCGCTAATGAAAAGCTCTTCTTCCTCGCTGCCAAAAGGCGTCTCAAAGCAGTTGAGCACTTTTGTGGCGACGGATGTTGCGGTTTCCCAGGGGGCGCTGCTATTGGGCAATATGATGCCGAATTCGTCGCCCCCAAGGCGGGCGAGGGTATCTGCTTCACGCAGAGTGGTGCTTAGACGTTGGGCGGTTTCACGCAGAATGTCGTCACCCTTGGGGTGGCCGAGGGTGTCGTTGATGAGTTTAAAATGATTGAGATCAACGATCATCAATACAACGCGGCTGTCTTCAGTGCGTTTGGTGGCATGTATGGCCTGGCTGAGTCGGTCATGCCAGAGGGTGCGGTTGGCCAATTGGGTGAGGGTGTCGATGGTTGCCAGGGTTTCCAGACGCTCCATGGCGCTGTGGGTGTCGGTGGTTTCTTCCATAATGCCATCAACGCGTACCACCTTGCCCCGGTCGTCAAGGAAGGGCCGGAAGATGCGTCGAAACCAGCGTACCTCGTTATTGGCATTACGTACCCGGCTTTCCACTTCCACGGACTTTCCGTTAAGTGCTGTTTCCCAGGCTTCATGTACCTGGGGCTGATCTTCAGGGTCGGTCCAGGCCATACAGGGGATGGGCATTTGAATATCGGTTGGACAAATATTGTAAACGCTGGGGCTAACGTACAGCGGGCGGTTGGTTTTTACATCGACGGACCATAATACCTGTGGGATGTTGGCGAGCAAGGAACTGACTTGTTGTTGCAACTGCGCAATGCGGTGATTTTGTGCAACATGTTCTGTCGTTGATTTATTCCAGTGCCGTTGAAGTGTTTGGCCCATATCTTTTAACGTTAGCTTGGTCAGCGCCTCTGTGAGTTTGGGGCGGTCCTGATCATCAATGTCAGTGCAGGTGTCCACGAGATTATTGATCTGGCCAATCTGTTGATAATAGGCGTTGAGAACTTTTATAGGTTCGACAGATTGCACAAGGGGCTGGGCGTTGATTTCCGTGCCAAAGGCAGCCGTAGGCGTGTAAATGTCGGGGTTACTGCCGGGCTTGCTGCCAGGACTACTGCCAGGCTTTAGCAAATAGGAAATAGAATGCGGTTGCCCTTCGGTGATGCATTGTTGCGCACCTTTTTTTTGCGGGGAACCATTATTGTCGGACCGGAGAGAGCTCTTGAGCAAAAGAGCGCGATAGCGCTGCACAAGGCTCAGCGAATCGGTATCAATCTTCAGGGCGGTATGAAACTTACGGCCAAGTTGCTGCCAGTTTGGCGATAGTTTAACGACATTTTTGTATTGGACTGCCATAGGGTTCCCTCCCATGATGACGACCGCAAACTAAGGTATTTGGTAAACATACCATGGGATTTGGTATTGTCTATGGGGGAAGTACGAAATTTGCACAGAATATTTTTATAAAGATTATGTGTTTAGGACTTGCAGATAAAATACTACTGTATATACTGACAGACATGTTAACTACTACTGTATCTAATAACAGATTTTTTCAAATGCAGGCTAAAAGCGAAACGGCTAGGTGGAGGATGAAATGGAAGGTTTAACCAAAAGACAACAAGAAGTGCTCGATATGATTCGTGATTTCATAGAAGAATATAACGTGCCACCGACACGTATGGAAATTGCTCACTCCATGGGGTTTCGATCAGCCAATGCCGCTGAAGATCATCTTAAAGCCTTGTTAAAAAAAGGGGCTATTGAGATGTATGCAGGCTCTTCGAGAGGCATACGCATTATCGAAGATGAATATCTTGGTTTGCCGGTGGTAGGGCAGGTTGCGGCAGGTAACCCGATACTGGCAGAGGAAAACATTGAAGATCATTATAAAGTTGATGCTGCAGTGTTTTACCCGACCGCTGATTACCTATTACGGGTAAAGGGTATGAGTATGCGAGACGTGGGCATACTCAATGGCGATTTACTAGCGGTGCACCGCACACAAGAGGTTAGCAGTGGTCAAATTATTGTCGCCCGTATTGGTGATGAAGTCACCGTAAAACGCTTTCGTCGGAGAGGCAATAAAGTGCGTTTAATGCCTGAGAATTCGGATTTCAAACCCATTGAAGTGAACCTCCGCGACGAAGACTTTACTATAGAAGGTTTGGCTGTAGGAGTCATCCGAAATGAACTGGGTTAACAGTGCGGCGTTAAGCACTGGCTCACAATTGACTTCGGTTGGCAATTCAGGAAAGCGCAGCAGTGCATCCTTACTGATTCAGTCACTGTTCCAGACACGGCTTCCCACCGCTGTTCAAATCGCCTGGAAACGTTGCATCAGACAGATGAAAAATACTGCTCAACATGCCTTTGACGATCACTGGTTATACGACAGCAAGCCAACCACGGCTGCGTGCTCTGAAACGTCAAAAACCGATGTTCAGATGTCGGCCAACAGGCAGGTCGCACTACAGCGGGCCTCACAAAGTGCCACACAAAGTTCCACACAAGACGTCGCACAATCAGTTGAACGGTCAGTCACACGGTCAGTCACACAAGTAGCCACGCAGGTTGACAGCAATAAACCCGCTGTTGTGGCGAATGTCGTGGAAAATGGTGCAAAGTACAGCCGCATCGAATGTCACCAAACCGAATCCCGTTTACCATCCTGGCGCCCCAAAGGAACCATCACTGAGGTACGCCGTTATTCTTGCGCGGAAAACACGCATGGCGACTCAGAAAATAAGTGTCGGGGTAATGCAGACGTTGAAGCGGGTGACAGAATAAATGAACTGCAAACGTTATTACCCGCACTGGCTGGTTTCTGTCGTGACCGGTGGTTAGTGCTTATTGCGCCCCCACATCGCCCAGACATTGCCGCTTTGACAGCAGCCGGTATTGATCCTTCGCGAGTGCTAATTATTCATGCTCATGCAAGGCACCACAATAGTGAAAACGACCTGCAAATAGTGGAAGCGGCCTTACGTTCGGGAACCTGTGGCGCTGTTGTTGCCTGGTTGGAAACGTGTGATGCAACGACGTTGGTGCGTTTAAAAAAATCAGCCGAAACCGGGCATGCTTGGGGCGTGATGTTCAGGGGTATTCATACTGATGCCGTCGAGCAGCCGTCTGCAAGTGAAATGACAAATGAGTCGCTTGATAAAGTCACAAGCACAAGCAAAATTAACAGAACTTGCAAACCCAAATTATCAATCATTCAAAAACAAGCCAAACAAGAAATGCTACATTCGCATGCCGTGGTCGATATCTGGCAAGACGCCAGTCAACCCGCTGCTAAAGCAACGAACAAAACGGCATTTTTCAGAGACAAACCCGCTCAAATAGAAATGGCAATAGGCTAAAACCTTTTGCTTTTTTAGAGGGGAGAAGTACATTTTTGTTAACAGCACCCAAGGTGGAAATGCCTAATAGGGTATGTGACGGAATATTGTGGAGCGGCTTCAGCCGCGAAAATCGTCAAGGAAAGTAGTCAGATGTATCATTCGCGGCTATAGACGCTTCTACAACACATTAAAAACGGTGCCCGCTACTACCGTGGCAAACAGTATATTAACGCCTTTACGACCTTTACGACCTTTACAACACCAACACCAACACCAACACTTTAATCGGAAATGTCCTGTCAGGTAGCTGCGCAACCTGACCTACGTTTAAAATCGCACAATTAATTCACCCACAACAGCATTACCTATTTTTGGTAGGTCAGGTGCGAAGCTATCTGACAGTTATGCAATATCAGCTTATGGTTTATAACCATGCCAATCAATAGGAAATTTTTTGCCCTTCTTTGAATCCAAAAACCTTTTCCAACGTTAGATCACGAATAAGCTGGTCAACCGCTTTTTGCCCCAATTTGAGAGAAACTTCTGCAAGAATAACGGGGGCGGCATTTCTGTTATACCCTCCCCCCGGCTATGCCAACTTGAATGGTGAATAATTCTGCTGCTCTTTCGAGTGTCATTAATGAAAGTTCCAGGAGGTTAGCTTCGCTAAATGATGTTCGTTTGTTGCCGATAATGCTTTAAGCTCTATTAGTATATTGTATGTATACCTTGGATTGTTTGTCGAATCAGGAGTATTTAGTGGAAATATCAAGTTTCATCATTATCGGGTTGACGGTTGTATTGTTGCTGTACGCCATAATGATTTACAACAATTTGGTGTCGTTAAAACACAATGTCAGTAAATCCTGGGCGAATATTGATGTCCTTTTGAAACAACGCCACGATGAACTTCCGAAGTTAGTGGAAATTTGTAAGCAATACATGGGCTATGAGCAAGAGACCATGGAAAAAGTCATGAAGGCTCGTTCGGCGGTGGCCAGTGCTCAGCAAAGCGGGGATATTGGTGCTCTTGGAGCCGCTGAATCACAATTGCGTATGGGCTTGGGTGGGCTGTTTGCATTGGCGGAGGCTTATCCTGAGCTTAAGGCTGACCAGAGTTTCCAACATTTACAGACGCGCATTACAGGTTTGGAAAATGGCATTGCGGACCGGCGTGAGTTTTATAACGAAGCAGTAAACCTGAATAACGTTCGTATTGAACAATTCCCTGACGTTATTATTGCCAATATGTTGAGTTTTAAGGTGGCTGTTTTACTGGAGTTTGATGAAGAAGATATGAAGGATGTGGATGTCAAAGAACTGTTTCAGTAATTTTTTTATCCGACGGGTATGACATTTTCGTCCTCTGCATTAGTCCGTCATTCAGGCACGGTATTCAAGTACGGAATTCAGTTTCGGCGTGATAGCTAAGCACCTATGGTCAATTATTGGGTTGTTTAGAAATTCCGTTGAGGCATTGTTATCAGACATACTCATTTACACGTTATATTCCATTCCATGTTTCTAAATAAAGCTCAGCCCCTTAGTGTAGGACATACCCATTGGGTATAAAGACATCGTCTACCAATTGTACTTTCTTCAAACTTTAAGGGTGGGTGGTGCTCACCCTACAAAAATAGAATCAGAAATTAATAATGAATTCTCTGCAAATATGGTTGCTTACTATCCCCTTGGGGAAGTTTTATTTAGTGCTGTTAGTTTGCAGTGTTGTTTCAGTGGCGGGTTTTATTTACGCCTTTATTCTTTTTTGTCGCTTTCGCATTATTGAAGATACTCCCACTTCCCGTATTCGCTCTGCGGCGCAAGGGTATGTTGAGCTAGCGGGAAAAGGTAATAATATTGACGGCGATCCGATTATTGCGCCACTTTCGACGACACCCTGTACTTGGTTCCGTTATAAAGTTGAAAAAATGAATGACCGGCATAGCCGGGTGGTTGAATCCGGTACTAGTGAGGGACTTTTTGCGTTGGTTGGCCCGACGGGGCGTTGTGTGATTGACCCGGATGGTGCGACGGTCATCGTTAAAAATAAAAAGGTCTGGTACGAATCCAGCTATCCCTCGCGCCGCAACACACCCAAAAGCAGTCATTTTTTTGGCCGTTTGGGTGGACGTTATCGCTATACGGAAGAACGTATGCTTCCGGGAGAGCCTTTGTACGCCATTGGCATGTTTATGTCTGTGGGCGGTGGTGCTGAATCGTTTAATACGGATGCTGAAGTCCGTGAACTGCTCACTATCTGGAAAAAAGATCGTGCGGGACTATTGCGAAATTTTGATGCTAATGGAGACGGTGAGATTGATCTTCAAGAGTGGGAAGTGGTACGTAAGGCAGCCTATAAGCAGGTGCGCCATGAGCAATCACAACGGAGTGTACAACCGCCTACTCATATCATGAAAAAACCGGAGCACAGTAATCGTCCATTTATCTTGTCGGTATATCCACAGGCCGTATTGGTTAAGCGTTATAAATGGAAAGCCTCTGCCAGTTTAGCCGGGTTTTTATTGGCAGGGTCGGCCAGTGTCTGGATGGCGACATTGAGGTTAATGCCGTAGTTATTTATCGATCCTTACCCATAAGGATGAACTTTCGCTAAGACGCAAAGACGCTAAGACGTAAGGCACGCCAAGTAGAGAATATTACTCAACAAGGTTGTTTAACAAAGCTGTTTACCCGAATGGCACGAAGATAAGACGAATACTGCCGTCATCCCGGCGAATACCCTCTGGGGCATAAGGGCCGGAATGACGGATGGAGTGGGTTTTTTGACTTAACTTCGTGCCATTCCTGTTTCCCTATATTCGCGATCAACACCTTGTTTCTTTGCGTGCTTGGCGGCTTTGCGAGAGAATTCTTAGCAGTAGACAGTAGGAGAGGCTTTAGCCGCGAATGATGAGCCACCCGACCTGGTCAACCATTGCCATCGTGGCTGAAGCCGCTACGACAAACCGCAAGTATTAGTCCTCAGCACTTATTATTTATGGTGGCCATGTTACGAAATGTGATGACGATCATTTCCATTCGAGAGCAATTGTGATTGATTAAAGCGTTGCCTCACGTAGCCGCGCAACGTGATCTACGAAAACCACTCTCTTCAGCACTTAACACTAGACGCAAAGCTCGACAAGTAGAGAATTCCTCATTCCCACGCTCTGCGTTGCCTAAGAGCACCTACTTTTGGCGCCTGAACGGACGCAGGCGCCAAAAGTAGGCGCTCTTAGGCGAGGGGCGTGAGCAGGACGCGGTAAGCTTGGGAATGCATACGGTGGGTGAATTAACAGAATAAAATATGGATTTCCAGAGAGTACCGTGGAAACCAGAGAACGTAGGCACAAAATACGTGCCTTTATGCCCGAGAGGGTACACCCTACATTACCCATTGAATTACCCCAAGGGGCGGGTTTCAAACCCGCCCAAACCATCAGCCACCAGCAATGCCCCAGAAAGCCCACCAAAAGGGTAGGTTTAAAACCAGGCCTAAAATATTACCATTGTGTTCGGGCCTTCCTGGCCATTAATCCCTTTGCTCGCTATTGTAT
The DNA here is from genome assembly GCA_002401775.2 of Ectothiorhodospiraceae bacterium. Lineage (GTDB taxonomy): Bacteria > Pseudomonadota > Gammaproteobacteria > SZUA-152 > SZUA-152 > SZUA-152. The sequence continues at coordinate 15,287 of NVUB02000179.1, read as the reverse complement.
CCTCACCGAAATTGTTCTCCCAGAGACAGGCTGTACATTAAGATTACCGGCACCTGCATGATCATCACCACTGTGCGGTAAATTAACGTCCCGGTACCTTCAATTTCAAGGCGTGTATCCAGCCATTTTTCCAATTGGTGGGAAAGTTGTTTGGCAATTTCGTGAGTGATAAAAGCCAATACACACATTGCCCCAATAGCTGACCAGCCAGGCCAGAACTGAATGTCTATTGCGGGCTGTGTGGAGGCCCACCAGCGAAATAGCATTGTCGCTGCGGCGATTCCCTGAAGTGGTAAAACCAGCGCGGGCCAGCGACTGAAAATCGGTAATACCGGCAATAACAGGGACAGGAAAAAAACCACGTTGACGAGGTGAGTGAATCGCATTTTTCCTGTCGCAAGCAGGTCACTAATCGAAACCTCTGTGTTTATTCCGAATAGCACAGGGTAGGCCACCAGTATAAAGGCCACTAAAGCCAGAGTGCGCGCCGCAGGAATTATGATATGCGACATGATCCAAGAGGTAGGGCCGATATCCGACACGGCCAGTAATAATTTATATCCACCGATTTCCACCAATACCGAAACAACCGCAAACAGGCTCAGGGCCAGTAGCATTTCGGAGTGAAAAAGGGATTCCAGTAGGGTCATTTAGCGGTGTTTATGAATGTGTTCCAGTAGTATGCCCAGCTTGTTTTTTATGTAAAGAGAACTTTTTAAAAGTATTTTTTTACAAGAATGTGCTTGTGAGTGCAAAGAAGATACTTCAGCTACTAACGCTTAAGGTCATGTTACGAAGCACCATGACGATCACGTCTTGCCGCGAACATGTGTGCACGTTTTAGCCGTTGCGTCACGTAGCTGCGCAACATGACCTACGAAAACTGACGTTATTCCCCTAAGAAGGTTTAGCCATTTTTTACTCAGCACTTCGCACTTAGCACTTCGCACTCAGCACTCAGCACTTTTTTTAATCCTCACTTCAGCAGGTCGCGTTGCAAACCACCATGACGATCATGTCATGCCGAGAACATGTGTGCACGTTTTAGCCGTTGCGTCACGTAGCTACGCAACATGACCTACGAAAACCGACGTTAATCCTCTAAGAAGGTTTAGCCATTTTTTACTCAGCACTTAGCACTCAGCACTTAGCACTCAGCACTTTTTTTAATCCTACGAAACTTTATTACAAACATATGTTTGAAAGTGTAAAGAATATACTTCGGCTGAAGTTTCATTAGGCTTTAACGAAAACGGGGACTAAGGGGCTGGAAGGGGAGAAAAAGCGGGTGAGCAGCTGATAATTAGGTGATGAGGTTAAGGAGACGCGGGTGTCGGGAAACGGTGCGATTGGCTAGCCCAACCTAACCCAAACTGGCCCAGCCATAAAAAAAACGGCCGGGCCAGTCTGTGCGCGGGTATTACTTATTAACGGTGATTGAAGACTTTTCAACCAGAAGCGGGTACATGTAACCCATACCAAAATCAGTCCCTAAGACAACCGTACCGGTGATGGTGATGTTGTTGCCAACTTTTGCTGTTTGGCTACTAGTGATGATGAGATTGTTGGTGTTTTTGCCGCCAGTACCGTCTTGTACGTGTACAAAGTTACGTTTCATGATGCCGTTGTTTACTTTAACAACTTTACCGGTGACGGTGACTTGTTGGCCTTTGAGTTGTGCCATTTCATTGTGTACGGCTTCAACGGTTTTCGTGGCGGCGCCGCCCGCAAAGGACGTTGAAACAACAAACAAGCTGAGTGCGAAAGCGATAAGCAGTTTTTTCATGGTAATTCCCCTCGTTAATGAATATGTATAGTAATTAATTTATTTGATTGTTATTGGTAGTAGAAAGTTTACCCGGTACTCCAGCCGCGAGGCCGTTTCATACCCGCAATTTTGCAGGCTTGTTTGACGTAGCCATAAGGAAAGAGCGTAAACATGCGTTTTTTCGCTTCTTTCTTTTCGTAGCCTTTTTCTGCGGCTAAGGCCTTTACGGCGTGGCGTACGTCGGGTGCGACACTGTGCTCATTGTAATGCGAGCGCATGAAGTTGATGACGGACCAGATTTCATCATCGAGTTCGAGTGATTCTTCTGTGGCAAAATGCTGGGCAACGCCTTCATTCCAGTCATCGGGGTTGACCAGATAAGCTTCGTCATCTCTGTCCACGCTGGATGTATTTGAGTCAATAGTCATGGTGTTCTCTTTCTGTCTTTTGTGTCTATCGTTGGTTTTGTTGCTGCACTGCTAGCATTTTTCCGTCTTTCCGGCGTATGCCCTCTGGGGCACTTATGACCTTTAGGTTACCAGTGCCGGAATCCAGTGGCTTCAACGAGATTCTAGATTCCGGCCTTCGCCGGAATGACGAAACAAGGTAACGGGATAGTAATGCTACATCTTGGAAATACGCTCCCGTTGCTCTTTTAAGCTATTTAGCGCGGTTTGTATGTCAGCAATTTTGTCGCGTTCTTTCTTCACAACAGCTTCCGGTGCACGTTCGACAAACTTGGGGTTGGAAAGTTTACCTTCTATACGGCCCACTTCCTGCTGTTTCTTTTCAATCTCTTTTGTCAGACGTGCCATTTCCACATCTTTGTCGATGAGCCCGGCCATGGGGATAAGCACTTTCATTTCACCGACAAGTGCAGTGGCCGATTCCGGTGCTTCTTCCTCTGCGGACAGCACGTTAATCGATTCGGTACGGGCCAGGAAGGCAATGGTGTTTTGGTTGCGCTCAAGCCGGGCCTTGTCAGTATCGTTGGTATTTTGCAGTAATACCGGCAACGGTTTACTGGGTTTGATGTCCATACCGGAACGAATCTGGCGTACGCCAACGATAAACTCTTTGACCCATTCCATTTCATGGATCGCATCTTCACCCCCCAGGGGGCCCTCTCTGCTCCCTTCGGGAGCATTCACCTTGTCTACAGGGGGTTCGGGATAGGCCTCGCGCATGATGGTCGCACCTTCGACGCCTGCCAGTGGCGCGACTTTTTGCCAGATTTCTTCAGTAATGTAGGGCATCAGCGGATGGGCGGTGCGCAACAGGGATTCCAGAACGCGAACCAGCGTCTGACGTGTGCCGCGTAATTGTGCTTCGCTGCTCTTTTCATTGGTGAGTACGGGTTTGGAAAGTTCCAGGTACCAGGCGCAGTATTCGTTCCAGGTGAAATCATAAATGGCTTGGGCCGCGTGGTCGAGACGATAGCCTTCCATCGAGCGAATGACGGTTTGCTGGGTTTGATGCAAGCGGGCGGTTATCCATTTGTCGGCCGCAGATAATTCAACTTCACCACCATTCTGGCCACAGTCTTTATCTTCTGTGTTCATTAATACGTAGTTGGCTGCATTCCACAGTTTGTTGCAGAAGTTTCGGTAGCCTTCTACACGACCAAGGTCGAAGTTGATGTCGCGCCCGGTGGAGGCGAGGCTGGCGAAGGTAAAGCGCAGGGCATCGGTACCGAAGGAGGGAATGCCATCGGGGAAGTCCTTGCGGGTTTGCTTCTCGATCTTCGTCGCCATTTTGGGTTGCATCATGCCAGCGGTGCGTTTGTCGACTAAGGCTTCCAGCTCTATGCCGTCGATGAGATCAATGGGGTCGAGTACGTTGCCCTTGGATTTGGACATTTTCTGGCCGTGGGAATCGCGCACCAGACCGTGGATGTACACTTCCTTGAAGGGAACATCGCCCATGAACTTCAGGCCCATCATGATCATCCGCGCCACCCAGAAGAAAATGATGTCGAAGCCGGTGACCAGCACACTGGTCGGATAGTAGGTTTTAACGGCGTCGGTATTTTCAGGCCAGCCCAGTGTGGAGAAGGGCCACAGTGCAGAGCTAAACCAGGTATCCAGCACGTCTTCGTCTTGCGAGAGTTTCATATCGGCGGAAAGCCCGTGTTTTTCACGTACTTCGGCCTCGGAACGCCCCACGTACACATCGCCCTGCTCGTCATACCAGGCTGGAATGCGGTGGCCCCACCAGATTTGCCGGGAGATACACCAGTCTTCGATGTTATTCATCCACTCGAAATAAGTGTTTTTCCAATTATCAGGCACAAATTTTATGTCGCCGTTTTCCACAGCCTTGATCGCCGGCCCGGCCAGCGGGCCAACCTTCACGTACCATTGATCGGTAAGCAGGGGCTCGATAACGGCACCACTGCGGTCGCCGCGCGGCACCATGAGCTTGTGTTTGTCGGTTTTTTCCAGCAGGTCGTTTTTGTCTAATAGTTTGACTATCAGCTTACGGGCTTCGTAGCGATCAAGGCCGTGGAATTCACTGGGTATTATTTCAGAAGTGGCCTTCCCTTCGAGAGGAACATTATCAGCACGTTGGAGCTGATCTTTATCGCGAGCTTTATGCCCCCAGCTAAAGTCATCTGCGGGGCTTGATTTAATGCAGGCATCCGGGGTGAAAATGTTGATGAGCCCACCAAAAGGTTGTTCTGAGATGGCCTTTTCATCACGGTGTTTTTGCCATACACCGTAATCGTTAAAGTCGTGGGCCGGGGTAATTTTCAGGCAGCCGGTGCCGAACTCGGGGTCAACATAGTCATCCGCGATAACGGGGATTTTGCGACCGGTGAGCGGCAACTCGACAAACTGGCCAATCAAGTGGCTGTAGCGCTCGTCTTCAGGATGCACGGCTACGGCGGCATCGCCCAGCATGGTCTCGGGGCGAGTCGTCGCCACGATCAAATACTCTGAGCCCTTCCCTTGTGAATCGACGAGGGGGTAACGCATGTGCCACAAATGGCCATTTTCTTCTTCGGACAGCACCTCGAGATCAGAAACGGCGGTATGCAGTACCGGGTCCCAGTTCACCAGACGCTTGCCCCGGTAAATCAGCCCTTCTTCATGCAGACGGACAAATACCTCTTGCACGGCTTTGGACATGCCGTCGTCCATGGTGAAACGCTCGCGAGACCAGTCCAACGACGAGCCCATGCGGCGTAATTGCCGGGTGATATTGCCCCCGGACTCTTCCTTCCAGTCGCGGATGCGGTCAATAAAGGCTTCACGCCCCAGGTCATGGCGGGTCTTGCCCTCGGCATTGAGCTGGCGTTCCACCACCATTTGCGTGGCGATACCCGCGTGGTCGGTGCCGGGCTGCCAGAGCGTGTCGTCCCCACGCATACGGTGGAAGCGGGTGAGGCTGTCCATCACGGTGTTATTAAAACCGTGGCCCATGTGCAGACTACCGGTGATATTGGGCGGCGGGATCATGATGCAATAAGGCTTGTTTTCACCGTTAGCATTGCCCGCAGGGGCAAAATGGCCGTCCTTCTCCCAGGTTTCGTACCATTTTTGTTCGATTACGTGGGGGTTGTACGTCTTATCCATGGATTATTGGCCGCCGAAAAAGTGAGTCTGGGTAAATGTAAGTATGAGAAAAGGCACGCATTATACCCAAGAATGGTGATGGGGTGGGAATGTGCATTTCAGACCCTTAAAAAACAGAAGAAAGTGAGTGTACTCGTGGCCTTAATGCCATTCTGGATACCAGCCCCAGCCTGTTCCGGCGTAGGCTGGGACCGGAATCACGGAGCGTTAATAGCGCGCGATGAATCTGAAGTATTGGTGATGCTTTGCATTATTTTCAATCCAACGCAAAGGCGCTAAGTGGTAAAGAACGCAAAGAAAGAGAGGGTGTAAAGAGAGTGTAAAAAGAGTGTAAAAGAGACAGTAAAAGAGAGCGTAAACCATTATCTCTGCGTTCTTAGCGCCTTCGCGTTTCTGCATTGGTGTTTCTACTGTTTCATTCCTTCCTTCAAAACGCCTAAAGCTTCGTTATTCCGGCGCATTCCCTCTGCGGCCGCTATTGAATATTTTTATTGGGGGATTAATGCGCGGTTAGAAAATGCACAGCGCTTTTGCGCTTGCTTATTGGGGGTTAAGTCTCTGCGTTAATAGCCGTATTACGGTCAAAAATAAAATCCTGAAGTCACACTTCACCCCCTGTAAATAGCCATTTTACGGGGTTTATCGTCATTTTTATGTGTGGTGATTCCTGTATTTAGGAGGGCTGGATTTTGTTCATTGATGTGATTGTTGAGTGTGGGTTTTTGAAGGAGTGGTGAATGCCGTTTATGAGAACAGCGTCACAAAACGTCATTGGGTAAAAAAAGGGATTGGAACAGTTTTCGTGTTTTCGGCGTGTAAAGATTGAAACTAACAATTTCATTCTCTGTTTAAGATGCCTTGCTTGCACAACTCGACAAATGTCGAAATCCAGTAATGGAGATTGTAGAGCAGAGAATGAAGAATTTTGTAAAACGAGGTGCTGCCTGACCGAGCTGTCCGTCAAACCGAGTACCCAATAATTTTACTGTTTATGGAGTTAACCGATGAATAAAAAATTGTTATTACCCTTAATGCTTTCTGTCGCTCTGGTAGGTTGTGGTGGCGGTGGCGGAAGCAGTTCTGACACAACTTCTGCGAATGTGTCTTTGTATGTTACGGACAATTTGACGCAAGATTACAGCGAAGTGTGGGTAACATTGTATTCCGTTACTACTACTAATGAAGCGGGCGAAACCATTACATTATTCAATAACCCCGAAGGTCAGGTGCAAAACCTTCGTGCGCTGGTCGGCGTGGGTGCCTTGCTGGATACGCAAAATTTAATGGCCGGAACCTTCACCGACTTTACCGTCAGCGTGGGTAATGACATTGAACTAGTGAACGATGCCGGAGTGATCTCAGCCCAGTTTAATAGCAGCCTGGCGGCGGGTACTCATTTTGACATTATGGTGGATGGCAGTTTAGTCGTCACCGCTGGCGAAAACACCGCCGCCGCCATCGATTTTGATTTGGCGCAGTTTACCTACGACGCTGCCACTAATCAGGTAACACCAGTGCTGATCTTTCAGGATGAAGAAGAAACTGACAGTTTTTATCGTACCTACGCTGAAGTTGAAGGCGTTGTCGTCTCCATCGCCAGTGCAACACAGTTTGTCATCGCCCCAGAGTCAGACGGTTCCCATATCACCGTAAACCTACATAACACTGCCGTTGTTTACGACGAAAGCACCGAGATGTCTTCCGATGACACCAGTGCCATAGCCGTCGGTGACGAAGTGGAAGCCTACGGTAACTTTGACGATGCCACCCTGGCATTAGAAGCGGTTCGCGTGAAACTGGATGACGGCGACGACGCCACCGATGAACTCATGGAAATCGAAGGCACTATCGAAGCCATTAACGGCATGGTTATTACCCTGAACATATTCGAATCAAACTTCATGCCGGGAATGGACACCATTGATTTTGATGTGACTGATGTCATCTTTACCAAAGGCGACGCCACATTATTGAGTGTAGGCATGGAAGTCGAAGTTAAAGGTACCTGGGACGAAATGGCCTCTACCTTTATGGCAGAAGTTATGGAAATCGAAGGTGCATCTCGCGAGGGTGAAATGCCCATGAGCGGTGATTTCTCAGAAATAGAAGGAACACTGGCGATTAATTCCGAAGATGGCAGCTTTACGTTGACCGTCACTGAATTTGAACATTCCGATAACGTGGCCATCGATGACATGCTGACGGTCGTATTCACCGACACCTGGCTCAAAGAAGGCGAAGAAGCCTGCTTACTGGACGGTGCCAGTTTACACATCATCGGCAGTGTTGATACTGGAGTCCTGACCGCCAGCGTCGTTGAAGTCGAAGAAGGCTGTATTCATGAAAACGAAGAAGAAAGCCCCGAAGCTTTCGGTACCATTGCACTGGACTCCGTCGACATGGTTGCCGGTACGTTAACGCTGAATGTGTTGGAAGCGGAGAACTTCATGATGAACCAGCAAAGCGAGTCCATTACCGTTGATTTCAGCATGGCGGTATTTGACGACGGTTTAGCGGAAGAGTTGATGGGCGATGTGAAAATCGAAGTAGAAGGCACCTGGGATGCAGAAACCAATACGCTGACGGCAACAGAGTTGGAGTTTGTCATGGTCACTATGGATTCAGGTATGGATTCAGGTATGGATTCAGGTATGGATTCAGACATGGAGCCTGAATTGATGATCTGATGTCATGAGTGACAACATACGGTGATGGCTTAGGCCAATCATCTAACCAAAAGGCCCTGTCTCGACAGGGCCTTTTTTGTGGGGAAATTGTAAGATTCACTCAGCCGGTGAATGCTCCGAACCCAAATACAGACCATTAACCACCGCAGGCGCGGGCTTCAAACCCGCCCGCTAATGTCAGACATTTCAAAGGTGGTCAGCAACCAGTGCTGGGTGTCTGGTTTAGCGCGGTTTAGCATTCTAGCTACCTCCCTCTGAGCGAGTTAAGTATGGGTTAAGACGGAAATTGGTTATTTCGATTTATTTTCAATGGGCTACACATTTTTGGTGGCGGGTGTTGTTTCTGGTTAATTCGTGGTTCGGTTAAAAAGGGACCGTTTAAAAAGGGGCCCAATAGGTAGTCAATAATATTAATTGGCCCAATATTGACTTTTTTGACATCGTAAGTACACTGTACATATGAAGCAATTAGAATTCGAATGGGATACGAAAAAGGATACCTCTAATAATAAAAAATACGGAGTCACATTCGACGAGGCACGCACTGTCTTCTTTGATGAAAATGCGGTTCAATTTTTTGATCCTGAGCATTCAGAGGAAGAAGATCGCTTCATACTGCTTGGCTCCAGTTTTAGTTTAAAAACACTTGTTGTTTGCCACTGCTACAGAAAGAGCGAAACAGTAATCAGAATTATATCGGCAAGAAAAGCAGATAAAGATGAAGAGCAATATTATTGGAGCGAAAGAAAATGAAAGCTCACTATGATTTTTCAAAAATGAAAGGGAAAAAAAACCCTTACATAAAATACCTGAAACAACCCATTACAATGCGCCTTGACTGCGACTCCGTTGATTATTTCAAGTTACTAGCGGAAGAGACTGGTATACCCTACCAAACACTCATTAATCTATATTTACGTGACTGCGCCATGAATAATCGTAAGCTCAGAATGAAATGGGCATCGTAAAAAGTTATATTTTATGTAGAAAATGGCTGAAATTGGTGGGCTTTTGCACTCGCTTTACCCATCACCACCCAACTAACCAATAATTCTAATAACTATTGTCATTTAGGGGCATGCCGAGTAGGCCGAATCATCAACGTACGAGCTATCGACCACCTCATCATCTCCCCCGAATCCTACCTCAGCTTTGAGAGCATCGGGCTGTTCGCAAAACTGGAAGCCAGCATGAAATGGATGCCTGCTTATGAAATCATCCAAAACATCAGAGCAGAAGAACAGAAAATACGCAAAGAAGCTGTTCAAATGGCAGAAGTAAAAGGAGAAAGGCGGGGGTTAAGGAAAGGCAAAAAAAGAGGGAGAGGAACGAGGGGAAAAGCGGGGTTTGAAAAAAGGGAAAGTAGAGGGCGTTGAAATAGGAGAGAAGAAGAGCTTTAGAAAAGGTGAAGAAAGTGGGCTGGAAAAAGGAGAAAAAAATAAAACCATAGAAATAGCCAAAGCCATGAAAAAAGATAAAAAATCAGTAGAGGAAATTCAGAAGTATACCCAGCTCACTGAAGTAGAAATTCAAAAATTATAACGGCACTTACAGCAGCTATTGCAAGCCATGGTGCCTCAGGTACATCAAAGAATTTCTGTATAGCATCCACTGCCTGGAAATATTACCCGCCTTCCAGTCTTCGATTTTCAGTCCATTTTTGAGATAATTTCACACCTCACCGGGCGGCATAGCGATAAACACCTATCAGGGAATTTTCCTAGTGCTGGCATCGGGCCACATGCCAGCGGGCTACAGGTGCTTTAACCCCTTGTTTATTCATAAATAGGCAGATTCTGTATATTACCCTATTGGGCCATTCTGGCTATTTAACTGTACAAAATAGCATGCCCTCGCTATACTTTGTACATATGTACAAGTAAGGTGCTTTAAATGAATATCACAATAGATACTTCAGCACTGATTGCTGTTATTGGCAATGAAGTTTCGAAACGAAAAATTATCGAGATAACAACAGGTTCCGCGCTTTGTGCGCCCATGTCTGTGCATTGGGAAATTGGTAATGCATTTTCTGCAATGTTCAAAAGGAAAAAATTAGAAATAGAACAGTCTCAAAAAGCACTTATTGCCTATCGTGGAATTCCCATTAAATTTATTGACGTACCACTTGAACAAACGCTAGAAATATCCCACGCACTAAATATATACGCCTATGACGCATATCTTATTCAATGCGCTCAGCAAACAAGCACATCCCTGCTTACTTTAGACGGTGGACTGAAAGTAGCCGCTAAGAAATTGGGTGTTCATTTACTGGAGGTCACTTAATGAGAGAATATAGTTTTACTGAAGCACGGCAACACTTTGCTTCTATATTAGATGAAGCCAAAAGAGAAGGTATTGTTTGCATTAAAAAAAGAGACGGGGAGTCATTCTATATAAAGCCAGCAGAGTCTAAGGCGTCACCGCTAGATATTAAAGGTGTTGATCTTGGTATGAGCTCATCTGAAATTGTAGATGTTGTTAGAGAAGGTAGAGAGAGAAAATACAGCTAACCAGAGCATGTACGCGGACAGTCATAAGTGGCGGTGATGCAAACGTTAGTGCGCCAAGCGAAGCTTGGTGCATCTTGCAAGGTGAAAGTCCTTGCTTAGAAGGTCTAACCAACCACTAGTATCGAATGTTGCATCTGCGGCGGAATTAGTGAATCGTTTCAGACTTTTCAGTTTAAAAAAACTTTAAAAAGCTTACAAAGCTTAACATGGACACCCACCTTAGCAAACCCATAAATTACAGTTGAATCATATGGTTGGCGTGAGCTTTGTCGGGTTTGTTTTTATTTCTTTGCATGACGACCCTGTTAGGATAATGAGCCTTATTGAGAGGAAACAAGCCATCACTTATACGGCCAGTGAAATGTGTGGTATTTTTATAGGTATATCAAATTGACGTAGACAGAAGCCCGCCTAAGAAGGTAAAAGGCAGGTGTCTATCTAATACAGAAATAGCGCAATAGTCGATTCAAACTGAGCAGGGATGGCGATATGAACGTATTAATTGCAGAAGATAACCCTATTAATCAAGCGCTCCATGAAAGGATAATGGAGCGATGGGGGTATGATTTTGATGTGGCCTCGAATGGCATAGAAGCGGTGGAGTATGCTGAACTAAATAAGGGAAAATATGACTTTTGTCTGATGGATGTTGAAATGCCAGAAATGAATGGCATTGAAGCAGCACGGATTATTTGGGAGAAAGTGAGTTATTTTCCAATAATGGCGCTTTCGGCAAACTCTGAATATAAAAGCCAGTGCCTTGAAGTCGGTATGGACGGCTTTTTTGAAAAACCGTGCGCCCCTTCTGTGCTTTTTAAAAAAATAAAAGAGTTCATTGTAAAGTTACACAGATTAACATTTGAAAATAGTGGTTTTGTTATAAATGAGGAATTGCCAGTGGATCATCAGCATGCAAAAGAGCTTAGAAAATTAAAAAATCATGGGCTAGTAAAAATGAGGTTAGATGGCCCTAACGAGCGCGAGGTCATTGCACACAAAAATATTCCAAATAAGATATCACATGATTTTAATGTCAATAAATACTTAATGACTGAGTTTTTGAATCGTGATGCTGATCGCCCAACGGTGTGTGATCTTTACAGAGGAAACAGGAGTTGTATTGTTGAGACTTTTTTAGATGAAGATGAATATCTAGAAAAAGCTAATGCCGAAGATGGTGAATTAGAGAAATATACCACGAAGGTTTTCAGGTCCGAAGACGAATAAGGGCTAACCATTCACTAAACTCGGACGCGAAAAAAACGCGTGCCGGTTAGTGGTCCGTTACAGGAGGTAATTTATGACTATTAATGCTGAGGAAGCAATCAGAATTTTAGAGTCTTCCTTTAAGCCTTTGGAGTGCAAGGCAGAAATATGGGATAGAGGTCAGAAAATACGATTCCGGGTCCTATCATTAGAAAATGAGGGGATAGTCAAAGTAGACAAACTAACTAGAATCCAATTTTCAAAACCCAATAATCAATCGAGTCTGACCCCATTGATTTGGACCCCATTGATTTGCCATTGATTTGCCATTGATTTACTGTCTCGACAGGGCCTTTTTTTGTGGGAAAATGGGAAGACTCACTCAGCCGGTGAATGCTCCGAACCCTAAGGTTGACCATTAACCATCGCAAGCTCGGGCTTCAATCCGCCCAACCCACAACCGCCATTGAAATATCAACAACCACCGTAGGTGCAGATTTCAAAACCGCCCGCTAATGTCAGACCTTTCAAAGGTGGTCAGCAACCAGTGCTGGGTGTCCGGTTTAGCGCGGTAAAATGAGATAGTAATGTATGGGTATTCAGTTTATTTTATGTCTGAGTACTACATTTAAAGGGGCTGAATCTTAGTTTTTAAAACCCTTTTAAAAACTAAGCCGAATAGAAATGTATTTAACCGCCTTGACTGCAAATATTTTGAACTAAAATAGAGAAATTTATTCATTCCTCCAGGTACAATAACTCTTTTTCGTCCTAAAGCTGCGACTGTTTTCCTGACAACAAATAATGGCGCAAGGGGACTAATAGGAACATCTGAAAAGCTCCAATCTTTGGCAAGTTCCGTTGCGGTGAATCCGGGGGTTGAAACAAGGACATCAATATTATGTTCTTTTAGTTCATCGGCTAAACTTTCGCTAAAAATCAAATTATAGGCCTTTGTTCCGGCATAGCTTGCTACAAATGGGATTCCTTGATACGCGACAAGAGATGACATGAAGATAATGCCGCCTTTACCGCGTAGCTTCATCTTTTGAGCATAATGATACGTTAATTGAAGTGGTGTAAAACAATTAAGCTCCAATGTTTTAATTGCGTCTTCAAGTGAGATATCAAGAAATCTTCCAGAATCCTCTCGTCCCGCATTATTAACCAGAAGGCCAATATCTAGCTTGTCAGTGTCTTTCTTTAACTTGGTAATTCCTTCTGTCGTTGTTAAATCCGCGATAATAATTTTAACTTCTATACCTGTGTTTACCGACGTAATGGAACTAGCTAGAGCCTTTAATTGATTTTCTCTTCGTGCCACGATTACAAGGTTAAGACCTTTACTTGCGAATTCTTTAGCGTAACAACTTCCCATGCCAGATGAGGCACCTGTTACAACACACCAAGGCCCATATTGATCAACAAATTTATTCATAAAATTTCTCCTTAATAACCCGCTATTATGCCACTTTGGTTTTTGCTGTTTCTGCGCTTAGTTTTTGGGACATGGCTTGTAAAAATTGCGGTGTGAAAAATAATTTGTTGCTTTCGATGAATGTTTTCATGCTCATTGCTTTTTGCCCAGTCAAACTCTCGACCGTGGTTGTGACCTTATCAAATACACCTTCTTGATAATCTTTTCCAACTTCTATCAAATGCTTGATTAAAAATTTACTCATCAAACCTGATTGGTTCATCGCATCAGCCCATTGATCGGTGGTTATCGAAATATATTCAATAGGCATGCATAGAATCTTGGATGCGACTGCCGCGATGTCTTTTTGCGATAGTCGCACTGGCCCCGTTAAAACAAGACGCTGTCCGTTATATTTTTTAGGGTTTTCCAAGATCGCAGCAACGCACATGCCAATATCCTCAGCGGCAATCGGCGCATGATATGCATCACCATGGGGTAGGTACATTTTTCCTTGTTGCAAAATATTACCGCCATTCATCAAATAAAGCATGTCAGCAAAAAAGCTCGGGCATACATGGGTAACATTCATGCCGCTTAAATTGAGCATTTCTTCCGCTAACCAATGTTGAGACGTTAGAGGGCTAGGGTGGTATTTGCGCACGGATATTTGCGACATATTCACCACAGACTCAAGACCATTCGTTTTGGCGGCCACAATAAAATTGGCGGTACTTTCAAGCAACCCATCTGCTGGTGGATAAACAAAATATGCTCGGGTTGCCGCTTTCATCGCTTTTTCCAATGATGCTAAATCAAGAAAATCGGCAAGCATTATTTCTGCGCCAAGCGCTTTTAGCTCATCGGTCTTATCCGAGGTTTTACGGGCCATTGCCTTCACGTTGTAGCCTTTATCAAGTAGGGATTTAGCCGCATAAAAGCCAGTTTTTCCGGTTGCACCAGAAATTAGGATGGTTGGTTTAGTCATTGGTGTTATCCTTTTTAGTTGAGTTCAAGTAAGTGTATATACACCTATTTAGTTAAAAGAAATTACGTGGTTATAATCTTAGTTAAATAATCAAGCATTTTTCTTAAATCTGCAATCGTATCTTTCCCTATGTTTTTTTCGAGGGTTTTCTGTGCTTTTTGCCAATACGGGATTGCACGATCAAGCTGCTCGTATCCTTTTTCAGATAAGGATACAACACGTTGTCTTGAGTCTTCTTCTCCAGGTTGAATTTCTATCCAGTCATTGCGCTCAAGCACATTCAGATTCCGGGTCAGACCTGTGCGCTCTAGAAAAAGTTGGTCAGCCAGTTGTGTTAACTGAACCGGTCCGGTATTCGCCAGAGTTGCCAAAATTGTAAACTGTGTAGGCTTGATACCAACTTCACGAAAAACACCTTCATAAAACTGCGTAACTTTACGGGCAGGTTTCCGTAGCATATTGCAGGAGCATTCCGTGAGTTGTTTATATTTTTCATTTTTTTTAGCCATATATCGACGCTCTTTTTTACCATTGATAATTAATGTATGTGTATATGCACGTATTGTCAAGTTTTTTTCTTAGAATCAAACCAGAGTTAAAAGGACACCCGAGTTAAAAGGACGAGTTAAAAGAGCGAGTTAAAAGAGTTAAAAGGACACCCAGATTAAGAAAATTACGAATATGAAATTATTTTTTAATGTCGCTGCTCTCTTCCGGTGAAAATTTGACTGAATCGTAAATATTTCGGGTGGTGCGGTACTACAAAGCTCAAAATCAAGAATCATGCTCAAACATGGCTCTCAGCATAGGCTGATAGTGGAAATTTCGCGTAGGTTTAAGTTTTCGTCAGGTAGGAAGATACTGCTTACAGCCATTTATCCCTGGCGTTCGTTCATAGCCGAGTTTATGGCAAACTTGTTTGAGTTTTTCGACGGAGCCGACAAGGCCTTTAAAGGGGCTTTCAAAGTTTTTGGTGAGGTATAACCAGTGTTTGGTTTCTATGTTTAATCGGCCAAGTATCGGTGGCGTGTTTTCAGGTATAGCGCCTCGCTTATCATCTCGAAGTATTCGACCCGTCCAGTCAACCAATTCCAGATAGTCCGTTAACCGAAAAGGTAGACCTTTTG
>NVUB02000178.1 GCA_002401775.2 Ectothiorhodospiraceae bacterium | reverse complement strand
TTATACGTCGATTATTGACCACATCTGCGACACCGTTAGTGCATGGTCAGACTACGCCGGTCAGGCAGAAATATCGTCGTCTTTTACTCAAGAAATAAAACAGTTACACAGGATTGATATTTAATTTATCCTGATAGCAGTCTCGCAACAGTGCAAAGACACAAAGAGTTAGGTGGTAATAACAGAGAACGAGATAGGAGCCTGCGTTATCGGTCGTGCGGTTTATTGAGAAAACCTTACAGTTCCATAAATCGAGTGTAAAAAGCGGTAAATAGGCTACCAATAAAGTGTAAAGCGATCCTTATTTGCCGGTTTCAGGAATTCACTGCGAGTGATATCCAGAAATACGTTAACTTTCGGACGGTAAAGTGTGCCAATCTGAAGGAAAGTGGTGCAGTTACTTATAATTTGAGGCACGCGTACTCCTTAATAAATGAATCCCTGTAAACTCGACAGCGACATCCATGTCGCTGACGGCCTCAAATCATAAGTAACTACACCACTTCTGAGGCACGTTCAAAGTGCGTTATCTTACGCAACGTTAGGGAAAACGTTTTACTTTGCGTGCTTAGCGGCTTTGCGAGAGTCGGTGATCTTCGCCGGAATGGCATAAATGTTTCAGAGCACTGATTTTTACAAATAGTGGAGCAACTGAAAAACAGCCAGATAGGTTGGGCAAAGCACGGTGTGCGCAACAATCACCGCATCACGTTGGGCACGTCGCTGAAGCTCCTTTGCCCAACCTACAAAGGGTCATCATCTAGTGAAATTAATGGCATTTACGGTTTTCCTTGGACACCCACACCGCACATTACGTTTTCACGCACAAGCGTGGAAACGGTATAAAAGTACCGCCGATAAATCTGACGGCCTAAAGGCGGTGGTTTTAACCGTTAAGTGAGACTAATCAATGAAGTTAATCCCTGTAACACTGTTCGTTATAATGTTTTTGAGTGCCTGTACCAACACGGCACTTTTTTTTGCAAATAGTCTGGCGCGTTTTGGTGACTACACCGTACACCGCAACATTCCGTATGGTGTTACAAAAGAACAACGTCTCGACGTCTACTTACCCAGTAGTCTCGCAGAATCAGCCAAACCTGATATCGCAACGGTCATTTTTTTCTACGGCGGTTGCTGGGGCGCTTGCAGTAATTTAACAAAAGGTGATTATCAGTTTGTGGCAGAGGCACTTGCGGTGAACAACGTGGCCGTTGTTATTGTTGATTACCGACAATTCCCGGATGTGTTATTCCCTGACATTATGGATGACGCCAAGCACGCCGTTGAATGGGTCAGTGAGAATATTCAATCCTATGGCGTACCATCAAACCATCTGTTCTTGATGGGCCATTCCTCGGGTGCCCACATTGCATCGATGCTAACTTTTAATGAGGATTATTTGCACCCGAAAGCCTATGCCAATATTGAAGGCTTTATTGGCTTGGCCGGGCCCTATGATTTTTTACCCTTTGATGAACCTTATCAGCCCGCATTATTTGCACCTCCCGAGTCATATGCTCAATCACAAACAATCAATTATGTCGACGGTAATGAACCCCCAGCATTATTGCTTTATGGAAATGATGATCAGCGTGTAAAACGTAGAAATATTATTTCTTTATCAACGGAAATTAAAAAACAAAACGGTAAGGTGGAAGTGCATTTTTATGATGAAACGGATCATGTGGATCTTATCGGAACATTTTCCATTCCATGGCGCTCATCAAAGCCCATTGTTGATGATGTTTTATCCTTTGTGTCATCACAACGTAAACAATAAATATAGGGGGTAAGTTGTTTGGGTAGGAGTAGAACTCGCCGCAGCGATTCGAGGCCATTGGTGATTCATGTTATTCCGGTATTGCCCGATGACATGTAGGGGCAGGTTTTAAACCTGCCCGATTACTGCACAATGTAAAATTATCCCTATTATCAGGAACCATATCGCAAATGTTCAGTCGTACTGTTGTATTGCAACGGTGTAAAACCACATGAATATTAGCGTATTGACAAATGCCCTTGGTAGTGACTAATATCCCTTAATATGACGAGTTTATTGAGACAACAATTACGGCTTTTACTGATTCTTGCTCTGGTGCTTGCACCCGTCCAGGGATCGTTTGCCGCGCAAACGAAATCGCTTTCAGGGGCAATGACGGTAGCCGCCGACATCACTGTGCAAAACACGGCGCTCGATTTATCGCTGCAAATGCAGGAAAAAGGTTGTATTAAACACGGTGATTGCAGTAATTGTCAGGATTCTGTGCCCTGTGGCAGTTGCCCGGTATCGCTGGGTATCCCTCAAATAACCTCAATACGCACTGCGTCTGAAACCCAGGTTCTTGCCGTTAGCGCCCTTTATCCACTCTATAAAACTGATCTCAGCCCCGATTACCGCCCTCCACGAAACGCCTAAATTATTTAACCCGCAGACTTAGGTCTGCCACGGTGGCGCATGCGCGCCTGAAATAAATAATTCGGGAAATACTCAATGAATCTGTCCCAAACAGAGCCTGTCAGATTAATGCTGTCTGGCATTAAATCATCTGCTGCAAATGCCGCTTTCAATCTACGAGCCGAGCTTTCGATTGGAGAATGTTATGCGGACTAGTGTTATGCGGGCGGGGGTTATGTGGAACACATTATCAATACGCCCCGTAGTGTTGTTGATTACGGTACTTATCGCTACTGTCTCGACATATACGCAGGCGCAGGTCGACGTATCAGCATCACCGAGCGATATTTTCACGGTAGAAGCGGCCGTTAACGCCGCCTTGGCCGATAACCCAGGCCTTGCCGCAATGAAGGCGCGTGTTGAAGCCCTGGCATCAGTACCGGCTCAACAAGGCGCATTACCTGACCCACGGTTATCGCTTAACCTGCTCAATATCCCTCTCGACAGTTTTGATCTACAGCAGGAAGCCATGACACAGGTGCAGATTGGTTTTAGTCAAATGTTGCCATACCCCGGAAAGCTGGCGTTACGCACGGCGGTTGCTGAGCACGAGACGACAGCGGCGCGCTGGCAAGTTGATGAAATGCGCTTAAAGCTGGAACGTGATGTCAGAATCGTGTGGTGGAATTTGTTTTTCACTGACCGCGGACTGGAAATCATCGAGCGAAACAAACAATTACTCCGTCAGTTTGTCGATGTGGCGCAAACCAAATATAAGGTCGGTAAAGGGTTGCAACAGGATGTATTACTGGCACAGCTAGAACTTTCCAAACTCTATGACAGGGTGATCAACTTAACCAGTATGCGACGCAATCAGGCCGTGCAATTAAACGCCTTACTCAATCGACCAACCACATACGCGGTGCAATTATCCGACCGTAGCACTGAAACATTGTCTGAGATCAATGACGAACAAGGCCTGTTAGCGCGTGCCACAAAAAACCGGCCGCTGTTAGCCGTTGGTCAGAGCAATATTAATGCCGCTCGTGCACGGCTTGGGTTGGCAAAAAAAGACTATTCGCCAAATTTTAATGTGGGTGTTACTTATGGGTATCGTGGTGGCGATAATGTCAATGGCAGTACCCGCGCCGATCTTTTTTCAGTGAAATTGAGCGTTAACCTGCCTCTCTATACTAAAAACCGGCAGGACAAAGCCGTCGATCAACGTACCCGCCAACTTTTGCAACAACAATACCTGTTAGACGATGAACGAGGCAGGGTGGCGGCAGAAGTTTCACAAGCATTGGCAGATTATCAACGCTCTCGTGAGCAAACCCGCTTGTTCAAGCAGGGCATCATTCCGCAAGCCAGTCAGACGGTGGCCGCGATGCTGGCCGCCTACCAGGTGAACAAAGTCGACTTTTTAAACCTGGTACGCGCCCAAGTGACGCTATTTAATTATGAAACTCGCTACTGGAAAGCGCTATCACAGGGAAAACAGGCCCAGGCTCGATTAAGGGCGGCAGTCGGACAGCAAAAACAGGATGTATCAAATAATAAAAATAATAAAAATAATGTAGAGGTATCCCCATGAATAACAAAATAGTAACGGTTGCTGTCCTGTTCGCATTGGCCATCGGTAGCGGAGGCGGGTATTGGTTTGCTTCACGTATGGCTTTAGATGCAAACACAATGTCCAGTAATAGCACCGCAGAGCGTAAACCGTTGTTCTATCGCCACCCGATGAATCCAGCCATCAGTTCTCCAGTACCGGCGAAAGATGATATGAACATGGATTATATTCCCGTATATGCGCAACAAGAAAAAACCAAAGAACGTAAACCTTTATTTTATCGGCACCCCATGAATCCGGAAATTGCATCCCCGGTACCGGCAAAAGATGACATGAATATGGATTATATTCCGGTCTATGCTGATGATGGTGGTAGTGATGACAGCCCTAAAGGAACCGTGCTAATTGACCCCGTAACGGTGCAAAATATTGGCGTTCGTACCGCCATAGCAGAGCAAAGAACCTTGAGTCGTCAGATTCGTGCCATCGGCCGGGTTGCCTACAATGAAGAACGGCTGTTTCGCCTTCACCCTAAAACCGAGGGCTGGATTAAAAAATTACACGTTGACAAAACCGGTTCACCTGTTGAAAAAAATGATGTTTTACTCAGCATCTACTCACCACAGCTGGTGTCGAGCCAGGAAGAATATTTGCTGGCATTAAAAAACAAACAAGTGCTTTCTAACAGTCCTTTTGACGAGATTCGTCAGGGTGCGATTGATTTAGCGGAAACATCCCGACAACGCTTGGCGTTACTGGATGTTGCCGACCACCAGATTCGTGAGTTGGAACGTACCCGAAAGATTAAAAAATATCTGCATATTCATTCTGCTTTTAGTGGCATCGCCACGAATATTGGTGCCCGTGAAGGGCAATATGTCACACCCCAAACGGAGTTGTATAGGTTGGCCGATTTATCGGAAATATGGGTATATGCCAATATCTACGAATACGAACTCCCCTGGATCAGCGAAGGCGATGAGGTTGAAATGACCTTGACCGGGATTCCCGGAAAACGATTTAAAGGCCGTCTCGCCTATATTTATCCTTATGCAGAAGCCACAACCCGCACGGTAAAAGTCAGAATTGTATTTGATAACAAAGCCTTGTTATTAAAACCCGATATGTTTGCCGAACTCATCATAGCGGCGAGCCGTCAGGTTAATGCCGTAGTGGTTCCTTCTGAGGCTGTAGTGCGCTCGGGAATGCGTGAACAAATATTTGTGGTTCGTGCGCCCGGCAAGTTTGAACCCCGTGAAGTCACCCTGGGAGTCACTACTCGTGGGTTGACGCAAATTTTATCCGGTGTAAAACCCGGTGAACGAGTCGTTACCTCATCGCAGTTTCTCATCGACTCAGAGTCCAAGTTACGAGAAGCCACCGCCAAAATGATGGAAGTACTCAATGCCGAGAAACGTATTAACCGCTCAGAGGATATTGATGGCGCGGCTATGGTTGAAAAGGTTATGGTTGAAAAGGCTATGACTAAAAAAGAAATGGCTAAAAAAGAAATGGCTGAAATGGATGTATCCTTAAAGAATGATATGTCTTTAGAAAAAAACAATTAGGGGAGGCTGGTGATGATTCATAATATTATAAACGCCTCGCTGCGTGACAAGTTTTTGGTGCTCATTGCCACGTTACTTATTGTGGTGGCCGGTGTATTAGCGGTTAAAAGTACGCCGTTGGACGCCATTCCGGATTTATCGGATGTGCAGGTTATTGTGTTTACCGAATACCCTGGACAGGCACCTCAAGTCGTTGAGGATCAAGTGACTTATCCACTCACCACGGCGATGCTGGCAGTGCCAGGTGCAAAAGTCGTGCGTGGTTATTCATTTTTTGGTTTTTCGTTTGTCTACATCATTTTTGACGATGGCACCGATATGTATTGGGCGCGTTCCAGGGTGCTGGAATACCTCAATTATGTCAGCTCTCGGTTACCGGATGGATTGTCACCCTCCCTTGGACCTGACGCTACAGGGGTCGGGTGGATCTACGAATACGCCTTGGTGGATCGTACCGGGAATCATGACCTGGCTGAACTGCGTTCTTTGCAGGACTGGTATTTACGTTATCCCTTGCAGACCGTTCAAGGCGTCTCAGAAGTTGCTTCGGTTGGGGGATACGTTAAACAGTATCAGGTAGAAGTCGATCCCAATGCATTGCTGGCTTATAACATTCCTTTAGCAAAAGTAAAACGTGCCATTCAGCGTTCGAATAACGATGTTGGCGGTAAGCTGGTGGAAATGGCCGAAACCGAATACATGGTGCGTGGTAAAGGCTATATTCGTTCCATTGCAGATTTGGAAGTAATCCCCGTAGGCGTTGATAAAAAGGGTACCCCCATACGACTAATGGACGTCGCTAATATTCACCTCGGGCCAGAATTACGGCGTGGTGTGGCGGAGCTGAATGGCGAGGGAGAAGTTGCCGGTGGCGTGGTCATTATGCGGTTTGGTGAAAATGCAATGGCCACCATTGAACGGGTGCGTGAAAAACTGGAATCGCTGAAGAGTGGCCTGCCTGAGGGCGTTGAGATTGTACCTGTCTATGATCGGGGAGACCTGATCGAGCGCGCCGTCGACAACCTGGTCGAAAAGCTGATTGAAGAATCCATCGTTGTCAGTATTATTTGTGTACTGTTCTTACTCCATGCACGCTCGGCATTAGTGGCCATTGTGACATTACCAGTCGGCATACTAATGGCCTTTATGGCCATGAAATGGCAGGGAATAAATGCCAATATCATGTCACTTGGCGGTATTGCCATTGCCATTGGTGCCATGGTGGATGGTGCCATTGTGATGATCGAAAATGCGCACAAGCATCTGGAACAGGTGGAAAATCGTAAAGGCGGAATGTTAACGGTTCCAGAACGATGGGAAGCTATAGCAACCGCCTCGCGAGAAGTCGGCCCAGCGTTGTTTTTTTCCTTGTTGATTATTACCGTATCTTTTTTACCGGTGTTTACCTTGCAGGCACAAGAAGGCCGTTTATTTGCGCCATTGGCCTTTACCA
This sequence comes from Ectothiorhodospiraceae bacterium, assembly GCA_002401775.2. Classification (GTDB taxonomy): domain Bacteria; phylum Pseudomonadota; class Gammaproteobacteria; order SZUA-152; family SZUA-152; genus SZUA-152. The sequence goes on along the minus strand of NVUB02000178.1, from coordinate 2,070 downwards.
AAACCTACGCAATGGGAGCGTCGGCTATTCTCGCCGTGACACTGGTGCCGGTGTTGATGGGTTTTTTCATTCGCGGGAAAATCCTGCCAGAGGCTAAAAATCCTGTAAACCGGTTCCTCCATGCGATTCATGCACCGGTACTTAAGACGGCTATTCACTGGCGTTGGACCACGTTGATTATCGCGGGAGCGCTGTTAGCGGTTACCGTGTATCCGGTCAGCAAGATCGGCAGTGAATTTATGCCGCCCCTGGATGAGGGTGATATCTTGTATATGCCGACCACGTATCCCGGTTTATCCATCACCAAAGCAAAGGAGATTCTGCAACAAACCGATAAAATCCTTTACACTTTTCCAGAAGTACAACAGGTGTTTGGTAAAGTAGGGCGTGCCGAAACGGCCACTGACTCGGCACCATTAGCGATGATAGAAACCACCGTCCGGCTTAAACCGCGGGACGCATGGCCAGACCCGGAAAAAACCACCAAACAACTTATGGCAGAAATGGATCTTGCCATTAAATTTCCCGGAGTCGCCAATGCCTGGACCATGCCCATTAAAACCCGCATCGACATGTTATCCACGGGGATAAAAACACCCATCGGAATCAAGGTCAGTGGCCCTGATCTGAAAGTGTTGGAAGATGTCGCGGGAGATATCGCACGTGTCCTGAAAAACCTACCCGACACACTCTCCGCATTTGGTGACAAGGCTGCGGGTGGGTATTACCTGGACTTTGATATAGACCGGGTAGCCGCATCGCGCTATGGCCTTACTGTGGGCGATATTCAAGACATTATCCAAACGGCAATCGGCGGTATGAATGTGACGCAAACGGTAGAAGGGCTGGAGCGTTATCCGGTTAACCTGCGCTACCCGCGAGAGCTGCGCGATAATATGCAACAGTTAAAACGGGTATTAATTCCGACGCCCACGGGAACCCAAATTCCATTGGCACTCGTGGCTGAATTAACATTACGCCGAGGCCCGCCTGTCATTAAAAGCGAAAACTCACGCCCTAACGCTTGGGTTTATGTGGACATTAAAACCTCAGACATTGGCGGTTATGTCGCAGCCGCAAAACAGCTCGTAAAGTCTCAAGTGAAAATCCCAGCGGGATATACCCTGGTCTGGTCAGGGCAGTTTGAATACATGGAACGCGCTGCGGAACGTTTACGTATTGTAGTGCCTGTGACCTTGCTAATAATATTTGTGCTTTTATTTTTTAACTTCCGAAATATAACAGAACCATTAGTGGTGATGCTTTCCATTCCTTTTGGTTTAATCGGGGGCTTTTGGCTGGTTTATGCTCTGGGTTTCAATATGTCCGTGGCCGTTGCAGTAGGGTTTATTGCATTAGCCGGCGTAGCCGCTGAAATCGGTGTATTGGTCATGACATTTATCGACCATGAAATTGCCCGCCAACGACGACAAAAAGGCGTAACGTTAACGGCAAAAGAAATCATGGACGCCGTATACACTGGCACATCAGAGCGAGTGAGGCCCATCGTTATGACAGCCACGGCCATCATCGCCGGTCTGCTACCCATCATGTGGGGCAGCGGCACAGGGTCAAGTGTCATGCAGCGTATCGCCGCACCCATGGTGGGGGGGATGGCCACAGTGACCGTACTGAGCTTACTCGTGTTACCGCTGATATATGGATTGGTTTTACAGCGGCAAGAAAGGTGGCAGAGAAAATTAACAAAACAATAGATTAAAACAAGACATTAAAACAACACATTGAAAATGATAATTTACGTCCATACACCACAACCCTATGCATTCCCACCCGGAATCGTTGGAACGACATAAATCAAACCGTAGGGGTGCCCCTTGTGGGTACCCCGATGACCGCGCACACCCAAATCAACACGGTCATCCCAACTCAGGGCAACCACAAGAGATTGCCCCTACGTATAATTTTGGTTAATTACACTTTAACCGCGTAGCGTAAATCTCGGGGGCTTGCCCCCGAGCTGGATAGTGTGACTGGGGAGCGTTACCGCGCGTGGCGGTGACATTACGCTGACCAATATTATCGAGGCGTACAACAACACCGGTTCCCTGG
>NVUB02000177.1 GCA_002401775.2 Ectothiorhodospiraceae bacterium | reverse complement strand
GGGGCTTCGGTTAGCCCGACCATGGCGCCAAAAATGGCATCAATAATGCTCACCACGATGCTGATTATGACGGTTGCTTTTTGGATGTATACCATCGCCGTAGTATTGATGCGTGTGCGACGTACGTTGCTGGAACGTGAGCGTCAAACAACCTGGGTAAAGGATTTGGTTAGCAATCAGACAGCAAGTAGTGGTTCCGGTGGCAGTTCTGGAGAAAAACAATGAGTGAGTTTTTTGCCATGGGTGGCCGGGGCTTTTATATCTGGATGTCTTACGGTGTTACCGCATTGTTTATGATCGTCGAAGTGGTTGCGGTCATGCAGAGTAAAAAATCCGTACTGAAGCAATTGGCGCGTTTAGCACGGGCTGAGACGCGAGGGAATTCTTAGCCGCCATTCTTAGCCGCAATACCCGGTCGTAACGTAGCACGGGTTTTAACCCTCGGGGAACGCGGTTATAGCAATATTTTTTTGTAGTAGAAACGAAGTAGTTGATAGTTGTTGACGTATAGCAGAACAAGGTGAAGCAGTCATGAAAACACGACATAAACGAATGGCATTTATTTTAGTAGGCCTAGCAGGCTTGGCGGTAGTGGCCGGTCTGGTACTCAATGCCTTGAACAGCAATCTGGCTTTGTTTATTAGTCCTACTGAGCTGCTGGCCGGTGGTGCCCCCAAGGAGAAAGCCTTTCGTTTGGGCGGCATGGTCGTTGATGGCAGTTTGAAGCGCCAGGACGATGGGCTGACAGTGCATTTTGATGTGACGGATAATGATAAGACGGTAACGATAGCTTTTACCGGAATACTGCCGGATCTCTTTAAAGAAGGGACTGGCGTGGTAGCACAAGGGAAAATGGTTGACGGCATGTTTAACGCCAGCGAAGTGTTGGCCAAACATGATGAAAACTACATGTCCCCTGAAGTAGCAGAGATGTTGGAAAAGAGCGAAAAGGCAAAAAAGGCAAAACAGGCTTCAGCGGTTTCAATGGCACAGTAAAGCGGTTCCATTTAGCGGTATTGATAGACTGTTTGCGATTTTAAGTTTACACGAGGACTAAACAAATGATTCCAGAAATCGGACATTTTGCGCTTATCATGGCGCTGTGTGTCGCTAGTTTGCAGGGGGTGGTTTCCATCGCCGGCGCACAAACGGGCACACGTTCCTGGATGGAGATGGCGCGACCCGCCGCACAGGTGCATTTTATCTTTATCGTAGTGGCCTTTGGCTGCTTGATGTACTCCTTCATTCAAAATGACTTTTCAGTGAAGTATGTGGCATCAGTGTCGAACTCATTGTTGCCCATCCAGTTCCGCATCGCTGCTGTATGGGGTGGGCATGAAGGCTCGCTGCTACTGTGGGCCTTGTTGCTGGGCATCTGGACCCTGGCGGTGTCGCACTTTTCGCGCAATCTGCCGCTGGAAATGGTGTCACGAGTGATCGGCGTAATGGGGTTGATCTCCGTGGGCTTCATCATGTTCATGTTGTTCACCTCTAATCCTTTTGATCGTCTGTTACCGGCGGCGCTCGATGGACGAGACCTTAATCCGCTGTTGCAAGATTTTGGGCTGATCATTCATCCGCCGATGTTGTACACCGGTTATGTGGGCTTCTCCGTGGCGTTCGCCTTTGCGATTGCCGCTTTGTTGGGTGGCCACATGGACGCCACCTGGGCGCGCTGGTCACGTCCTTGGACAACCATAGCTTGGGTGTTTATGACGTTTGGTATCGCTCTGGGCAGTTGGTGGGCCTATTACGAACTTGGCTGGGGCGGTTGGTGGTTCTGGGATCCCGTCGAAAACGCATCGTTCATGCCTTGGTTAGTCGGTACCGCACTGGTGCATTCACTGGCGGTTACGGAAAAACGTGGCAGTTTTAAAAACTGGACAGTGTTACTGGCAATCTTTACCTTCTCGCTGAGCTTGCTGGGAACCTTCCTGGTGCGATCCGGCGTACTGACATCGGTGCATGCATTTGCCACTGATCCAGAACGTGGTGTGTTCATTCTGGCCTTCCTGGTTATCGTGATCGGCAGTTCGTTGGCCTTGTTTGCCTGGCGTGCACCGAGAGTAGGCCTGGGCGGTAAGTTTGACCTGGTCTCTCGTGAAACCTTTTTGTTGTTCAATAACGTTATGCTGGTGGTCGCCGCCGGTGCGGTATTATTAGGAACGTTGTATCCATTATTATTGGATGCTTTGGACATGGGCAAAATTTCCGTAGGCCCTCCGTACTTCGACGCGGTATTTCTGCCACTCATGGCGCCAATGATCTTCCTTATGGGTTTGGGACCGATCGCGCGTTGGAAAAAAGCCAGTCTTCCCGACATGGCCAGCCGCATGAAATGGGCGGCCGCCGTGAGTCTGGTGATGGCGTTGATCTTGCCCTTCATTCTGGGAGAATGGTCTGCACTGACCAGCCTGGGCTTTGCCATGTCGTTCTGGATTTTCAGCAGTATCGTGGTCAACGTCAGCGAGCGTCTGGCAAGCACGGCAGTGAACTCGAAAGCAGGGGTACTGATGCGCATTGTAGGTTTACCGAAGTCCTACATCGGTATGAATGTGGCTCATCTAGGTATCGCGGTATTTATCATGGGAGTCACCATGGTAAAGAGCTACGAAGTCGAAAAAGACATGCGTATGGAAGTGGGTGACACCGTCACCATGAGTAACTACACCTACCGCTTTGATGGCGTCACTGAAATTGAAGGGCCAAACTACACGGCCAGTCGTGGCCAGATTTTGGTGACCGTCGATGGCAAAACCGAAACGGTGTTGTTCCCGGAAAAACGCACCTATTTCGTGCAGACGATGCCGATGACGGAAGCCGCGATTGATTCTGGCATATTCCGTGATTTGTATGTGTCTCTGGGTGAGCCTGTCGGTGGCGGTGCTTGGAGCGTACGTGTTTATTACAAACCTTTTGTTGGCTGGATCTGGGGCGGTGCATTGCTGATGGGCATAGGCGGTATTTTTGCCGTGAGTGATCGTCGCTATCGCTTGGGTTCACGCAAACGCAAAGCTCAGGTGCCGGGACAGGCATCAGATAAGAGCACTGCAACAGGTCAGCTGGCACCTGCCCAGTCAACTGAAAGGGAATAAATAAAGATGTTGCGTTACATAGTGCCGTTAGTGGTGTTTTTGGGTGTCTCGGTGTTTTTGTTTATGGGGTTGGAGCTGAATCCACGCGAGGTTCCATCTCCCTTTATTGATAAAGCTGCACCGACCTTTAGTTTGCAGAAACTGCATGAGCCGGAAGCACATTTCTCGACCAGCGATATGCTGGGTAAAGTGTGGCTGTTGAACGTCTGGGCTTCCTGGTGTGTCGCCTGCCGTTCCGAGCATCCATTGCTAGTGCAATTATCTCGTGCTGGAATAGTGCCTATCTATGGTTTGAACTATAAGGATGTACCCAGCGATGGTAAAGGCTGGTTGCAACAGTTAGGCGACCCATATGTATCCAGCCTGATTGATTATGAAGGCCGAGTGGGTATTGATTACGGTGTTTATGGTGTACCGGAAACATTTGTGATCGATAAACAAGGCATTATTCGCCATAAGGTAATCGGCCCTGTAACAGCATCGGCATTAGATGAATGTGTATTGCCGCTCGTGAAAAAGCTGCAACAAGCTACAGCGCAGCAAGTTGTCACCCGTGACACCGTGGAGGGTTGTGCATGAGACATGTAAACATCATCTTAAGTACCGCATTAAGGACGACAGTATTTTTTGTACCCTTAATACCCTTAATAAAAGCATCGTTGAAAACAGCCTTAATCAGTGTTGTGTTTTTGATGTTGCTTAGCCCTGTAGTCTCTGCCAAAGAAGCGACCTCAATGGCTATCGATCCAGTAATGGAGAAGATAGTGATTGAAATATCCGAGGAGCTTCGTTGCCTGGTGTGTCAAAACCAGACCATTGCGGACTCAAATGCAGACCTGGCGGTGGACCTTAAAACCCAGGTGCGTGAAATGGTGAAGGCTGGCCAGACACAGGAAGAAATAGTTGAGTACATGGTAGAGCGATACGGTGATTTTATTCGTTATCGTCCACCCATGAAACCGACCACGGTGTTGTTGTGGGCAGGCCCGTTTTTATTGCTGCTTATTGGCATGACCGTGTTGTTCATTAATTTACGTAAACGCTCGGCACTGCTGAAAGACGGGGATTTGTCTTCAGATGAGAATGAACGACTCAAAGCTTTATTAGAGTCTGAGCCGGTACAGAAGGAAAGTAAGTCATGATGGTGTTTTGGGTAGTTGCGGTACTGTTAATTGTTGCCGCTTTGTTGTTTTTATTACCACCCCTCGTTCAAAGAGGGCAGAAGTCGACCGATGACGATACTTTTGCACGTGATGAACTGAACGTCACAATCTTTAAGGATCAAGTGGAAGAACTTGAACGTGATTTATCCGTCAACATACTGTCGCCAGAACAGTTTGAAACCGCGAAACACGATCTGGAACGCAGTTTTTTGCAGGGTAACCAGACAGAGGCTGAAGAGCCCGTGTCTCAAATCGATCGTGTTATTGGCCGCTCAGCAGCAGTAGTGATTACCGTGTTGATCCCCATCGTTGCAGTGACCTTATACAATGTACTAGGCTCCGGTGAAGCGGGTTTGAATCCAGAAGAAGTACGCCCTCAGGTTCAGGCGGAAGGCCATGAAGGTACGCTGGAAGAACAAGTGCGCAAATTGCAGGATCATCTCCAAGAGAATCCTGATGACGGTGACGGCTGGGGCATGTTGGCGCGCTCGTATTATTTCCTAAAACAATATGGTGCCGCTTCAGAAACCTTTGCTCGGGCTTCTGCCTTGCAAAATGATTCCGATGCCGAACTGTTAGCCGATTATGCCGATGCGCTGGCGATGGCCAATGGTAGAAATATGTCGGGTCGTCCGTACGAGCTGGTGAAGAAGGCGTTGAAAATCCAACCACGCTTCCAAAAAGCACTGTGGTTAGCCGGTACTGCTACTTATCAGTCGGGTAACTTTGCAGAAACTTTGGGTTACTGGAAACGCCTGTTGGAAATTTTCCCGCAAGGGTCAGAAAATTATCTGCAGATGCAGAAAAATATTGCTGAAATCCAGCAAAAACTGGGACTGCCTGTTGATGCCGTGGCGCAGGTTGCAGCCGCTCCTGCGGCGGGTGGCGCCAGTATTTCAGGTATTGTCCGCCTGGATGAGTCTTTGATGTTGGATGCTGCTATCGGCGACACCTTGTTTGTCTATGCACGTGCTGCTACGGGGCCACGTATGCCATTAGCCATTGTGCGTAAAACCGTAAAAGACTTACCGCTTAAATTTACCTTGAATGACTCTATGGCAATGCGTCCATCCATGAAACTCTCCAGCTTTCAACGTGTGGTTGTTGGCGCGCGGATTTCCAAGAGTGGAAATGCCATGCCTCAGCCAGGAGATCTGCAAGTGGTGTCACAACCTATGGGCGTTAATGGCATTGAAGGTCTTGAACTGGTAATTAGCGAAGTTATTAAATAACGGTTGATAAAATAGTATGTAAAAAACGACTGTCAGGTTTTTAGTGTTTCAGATTGGTCTACACATAATTTTGACGATTATAAAAAATGAATAAGGAGATTTGCGATGAGCCACACGATCATTGTTACGCGTACGCTGGTGTTGATGTTATTGCTGTTGACCACCGCTGTAGTCATGGCAGGCGACCCAATGAAAGGGCGATTACTGTATGAGAATCGTTGTCAAGGCTGCCATGGTGCAGAAGGGGTTCCCCAGGTTGCCGGAATGCCAAATTTCAAAATGGGCACAGGACTAATGCAACCAGACGAGCAGTTACTGGCTTTTGTCAAAAAAGGAAAAGGCGTCATGCCTGGTTTTAAGGGCATCCTTACCGATACTGAAATTCGCAATATCATTGCCCACGTACGGACCTTTTTCTAATGCCCTTGGTGCCTAACAAGAAAAATGCAGTAAATAACCATAATAATGCCGTTGTGAAAATGGCAAAGTGGGCTTTGTTGCCCGCGCTTTTACTGAGTACTGCCTGCTCTAATGACGATGCTTCCGTTTCGGGCAACACAACACCCGCTCCCGTGACGAATGCTTCTTCAGGTACTTCAGTTGCTACCACCGCGGCACAAGTTATGTCGACAGCACCTTATCGCGTTGCCGATACCTATAACGTCGGAGAGCGGGTGTATGTGCGCTCTATGGCGGTAGACAAAAAACAAAACCGCTTGTGGATAGGCACCAGTGTCGGTGTTATGGAAGTCGATATCACTACCCGTAATTTGGTAAAAACCTATACCCGAGAGCAGGGCTTGGCGAATGAATACGTCTTTGGGATGCATGTCGATAGCCAGGGAAATCGTTGGTTTGGCACAAACGGCGGTGGTATATCACGTTACTCAAGCAAGGATGAATGGAAAACCTATTTCCCCATGCACGGGCTGGCTGACTATTGGGTATATTCTTTTACTGAGCAAGCCGACGGTACGTTGTGGATTGGTACCTGGGCGGGGCTTAACAAATTCGATCCAAAAACAGAGACCTTTGTTACCTATTTAAAAGAGTTGGTCAATGAATGGGTATACGGCCTGGATGTGGACTCCCAACAGCGTGTCTGGATAGGCACCGAAGGTGGCGTCAACATGTTTGACGGTACCACTTGGAAAACCTGGACTCATGATGATGGTCTGGGTGCTGATAATGATCAAAACTTACCCATAAGCGCGAATACGGGATTGGGCACACGTTCGCGCCATGATCTCAGTATCTTGTCGATGGATCAGCAAACCTATAATCCTAATTATGTTTTTGCACTGAAAGTGACAACTGATGACAACGTATGGGCAGGTACCTGGGGTGGTGGCGTTAGTCGCTTCGATGGCAAAGTCTGGAACAATTACACCACCAAAGATGGCCTGGCCGGTAATATTGTCTACAGCATTGCACAGGACGAAAAGGGGGGTATGTGGATAGGCACAAATGCAGGCTTGTCATATTTCGACGGCAAAGAATGGCACTTGTTCACCACGACGGATGGCTTACTCGATAATAATATTTATGCCGTAAAACCTACGGCTAATGGACAAATATGGGTAGGCAGTCGCTCTGGCGTAACCCTGTTAGTGGCAAAATAAATAGTGGCAAAATAAATCAGTGTGGACTGGGTTTTTTCAGTTGTACCGATAATTATTTCTACAGTAAAAATGAATACTAACGGTGTACTTTACGTTAGTAATATCGACAAAAATGACCGACAGCGGTTTACTGCTAAGCAGTATCAAGAATAGCCGCATGTTGAATGGGAGGGTGAAGTGAATATTAGTTCAAAAGGATTGGCGGTAGCGGTATTGGTGGTAGGCGGGTTAATGGTTGCCGCGTACAACTTTGGTAACAAACAGTCTGAGCCAATGGCAACCACGACGCCCGCTGCGGGTTCCTTAGCGGGCGCCACCCAGATGCCGCCAGGACACCCAGCAAGTACAGAAACACCCACGGTAAACCTTCTGCCAGAGCAACCCACAACCACGGCCAAGTTCGCACATTTTCGTGTTGGTCAACGAAATGTGAAAGGTATGTTGGCGGATGGCAATGAAGTATGGGTCGGCACATCAGGTGGCGTCATTCGATATGATTTAAAAACCAATGATTACAAATTGTATGACGTAAATAATAAAAGCTTGATCTCCAATGGCGTATTCCACGTTAGCAAAATACGCGGCAAAATTATGGTAGGCACCTACGGCGGTGGGTTGTCGACGTATACCCCAGAAACAGACCAGTGGCAGAATTATAATATACCCGATGGATTGGCCGATCAGTTTGTTTACGATATTGCCGAAGCGGAGAATGGTGATTTTTGGATTGCCACCTGGTCTGGTGTTAATCGCGTACCGAATGGTGATTTTGCGGATACTGCCAAATGGGAAACATTTACCGTAGAAAACACACAAGGTGGTTTGCCAAATGATTGGGTCTACGGCGTTGAAGTTGGTAAAAATGGCGACGTATGGTTTGCCACCGAAGGTGGTTTGGCGCTCTATAAAGACAAAAAATGGACCAACTGGAAACATGAAGATGGATTGGGCGCACCCTATGAAAAAGTAAAAGACGATATCGCCTTTAGTAATGACCCAGCCAAATCCTCAAAGCATCATGCCAAGCAAAAAGCTGAGCAGGGCTTGAGCGATATTAAGGTCGGTTACAATCCAAATTATATCGTTTCTATGGTGGTTGACGACGATGGCGTCGTATGGACAGGCACCTGGGGTGCCGGACTTTCAAGTTTTGATGGAAAGAACTGGAAAACATACACCGTAAAAGAAGGCTTGCCTGGTAACCACATCTTTATGTTGCACAAAACTGCAGGTGGTGACCTGTGGATTGGTACCAATAAAGGCTTGGCACGTCCTACAGCCAATGGTTTTAAAGTAATGACCAAAGCCGACGGCTTGTTTGCTGATAATGTATTTTCTTTAGCGGAAGCCTCCGATGGCAGTTTGTGGGTTGGTAGTTTTGGTGGTGTGGCAAGAATTGTTGATTACAACTAAGTGATGTAAGTCGTCGGTATGACGACGTTCAATCTATAGTTTTACAGTTCTTCTTAGTGTAAAAGCCCTACCAGGAAAGTAAATCTGGCGGGGCTTTTTAATGTTGACAATAATGGTTTGCGATTCAATAAAGTGGAGAAGTTGAAATGAAATGGTTTGCTTATGTAACAACGGCAATGACAAGCATTGCCTTATTGTCGGCGTGTACATCGTCAGATGATAATGCCAATACGCCAAACTCACACACCACAAACTCACAGGCAGCGACTTCTTCGCAGGAACAGATATGGATTGCCGGTTGGAAAGAAACCAGCATAATGAACGAGCCGCGAGCAGGGGCGGCAACGGTCATCCACAATAATTTTATTTACATGATTGCCGGCATTGACGGACGTGATTTTTTACGCAGCACCGAGTACGCACCCATTATGGCTGATGGCCGAATTGGTGAATGGAAACTTGGGCCGCGTTTAATCGAAGAACGTGGTTTTACAGAGGCCGTCATTAAAAACAACTTTATCTATGTTGTGGGCGGAGGTAAAGGTGTAAACGGTAAGCAACTGTTAACCACCGTAGAGCGCGCTAAAATTAATTCTGATGGTAGTCTCGGCCCCTGGAGACAAGAAGGGCAACGTACTGTGTTACCACGACGCTGTACTAAGTTGAGTTTAGTTGGGGATTATCTTTATTCGTTTGGCGGTTATGGCGGCACGTTGTTAGACAGTGTTGAGTTTTCCAAAATCGCAGAAGATGGCAGTCTAGGCCCCTGGACAATGGCCAGCGAAGCCATGACCTTACCGCGCTATGTTAACAGCGTCAAAACGGCTAACGGTGCTACCTACGTCATCGGTGGGCATGACCAAAACAAGGGTGTTGGTATAGCAGATGTAGAATGGGCCAGACCCCAAGCAGATGGCGACATCCACTCCTGGAAACCGACCAACCCATTAATTACCGGCCGATACGGATTGGCATCCGCAAAACACGGTAAAACTATCTACGCCTTAGGTGGTTTAACTGGGTTGGAATACCTGCGCAGCATAGAAATGACGCAAGCCTTGCCAGGAGGAGGATTAGCCCCCTGGAAAGAAACCACCAAAATGAATGTGCCACGCGCAACCTTTAGTGCAGTGACCCATAATGGCTATTTTTATGTGCTCGGTGGAACAAACCAGGATGGCTATATGAGGAATGTAGAATATACCGCCATCAATGCACAGGGCGACTTGGGCTTTATGGGAAGCCAGCAAGATGCTGATCTATATCAGGCACAGTTAGACGCAAGAAAGAAAAATATACCAAAGCTTCCGAACCAAGGCGTGATAAAACAGTTATTACAAGCTGAAATGTATAGCTACCTTGAAGTATTAAACAAGGGGCAGCTCGTTTGGATTGCAGGACCTAAGACAGAATTACCCATTGGAACCACTATCCAATACAGCAAGGGAGTCAACATGAGTAACTTCTTTAGCAAGGAATTACAAAGACCATTTCCGCAAGTGACTTTTGTAAGTCGTATTGAAATTGTTCAATAAGCGAATCTGTCCGTTGCTAGTGACGCGTAACTGAAAACTATTAATTCGACAGGTTAGGCTAGCATTGACCAGTCGTCTAGGGTGATTTTTTCAAGAAAAACTGTGTCTGCAAGGTGTGCCAAATTTGTTTGGCGCTGGCTGATTGATTATGAAATACATAAGTTATTAAAAATAATGATGCGTTCGCTTATTTGAGTCGGGTTCAAGTAATAGGATGTGAAGGCACCGTTAATATCAATATTCCCTAAGTGTTGAATGCTTCCACAGCCCACCTCTATCTATTAATTGAATTTTTCTTTCCCTTAGAATATTTGGCTAATCTGCTTTTTAAAGTTGAACTTCGATCACGTTGATGAGGCACTCCTAAAACCTAGGTGTGGGTGCTTTCTACTAATGTGTCAATGCGTCGGTGAAGCTAAACGTGCGATTAAAAGGGTTGCGAGGCAGCGTGGGCCTTATGAATAATATATTGGCAAATATTGAATGGTATTGACGGCACTCAGTTAGCAGCCACTTCTTCCAGTTAAATTAATGAATGAGTGTGTTAATCCTAAGTGAATAATTATTGAGCAATTTTTCCAGAGCATGCGCTGGTTGCATTGTTCTGAACAATGTTGGTTCAGTCAGGATGCATCATCCTAAATTGTTGCTGGCTCACTAGTAATAATTATAATTTGAAAATATCATCGCGCATATTCTGCAGCACCAGGAGCCAAACGCTAATAATTTACGCATTAAAAAAGCCTCAGATTATTGAATAACCTGAGGCTTTTTAGCGTACATTTTACAGATCAGGTGAACTTTTAATCAATTATCCATTCACGTATTTACTTAGCATGACAGGTTAGGCAAAGTGCACTGGGGCCATTGCTTGTTATGCCGGCAGTCCCTAAAGTGCTGGTATCCGTTATGCCATTGTTGACACGTAAAAAGCTGGGATTAAAACGAGTACCTACTCCATTTGATGGGATGCCATGTGGGTCATGACATGACGCACACTCGACTTCAGGACCATCGCCAGTATCATAGAGTCGAACCTCATTTTTCTCTGCATAGCCATTGGCGTTTGTATCATAAAATGCCCATTTTCCCGGTATGACAACATCAGGCTCATTAAAATCAATGCCTGGCCCGAAAGTGGTGGGGAATCTTACGCCAATAACATGGTCATTTCGCAGGTCTTCGCCTAGCATGAACACACTATAATCGGGTACGCCGCTTGCGAGCAGGCTGCCATCATGACAAAAAGCACAGGCTGAGCTTTTGTCTCCTTGACCCAATTCTGGTCCTAATGTGAAATGTACGCCACTGGGGCCAGCGCCGCCTGCGCCAGACCATGTGTTCAGAAATGCTTGATTTGAAAAACCGACTTCAGCGTTGCTTATGCTGCCATTCTGGGGGTTCATGCCGGAACCTGGCATATTTAATACTGAATCGATGGCAATTGTGCCATCGTGGCAGGATAAACATGTTAGTGAGCTTGGTCCAGGTAGGCTCATCCGACCCTCCAGACCAATTGTAGTCTCTTTATCGTAAATGGTATAAGTGCCAGGATTAACCGTGCGGTTCCACAGAGGAGCCTGGATTTGTTTATTGGCCCCATGTGGCGTGTGGCAGTATACGCAAACGTCATTATAATCATTACGGCCAATGTTCATAAATGCACGTTTGTCTGGGCTAAAGCTAATAGTTAGGTTGTGACGCGTATTAACTATGCTGTTAATAGTTGTTGCTACTGAGGTAGGGTCCCATCCATCAGCAAGAGTCACAGAGCTTAGGCCAAGCAAACCCACCCCAAGAATGAGTTTATTAGTTTTTTTTGTGGTCAAGCCTTGCATCCTTTGCATCCTTTTTTATTCGTTTTTTCAAGGCAGACGAAAAGTGTCAACCCCAATTTAAATGGAATAATGTTTATCTGAGAATCGGTGTTAGCCGACTAAACCTGCTGTCCTTAGCAGTTACGGTTATAATTTAAACATTAAGTATGATAATCAAATATAATAGCTATTTATACCATAAAATTGGTAAGGCAATCAATAAAAAACATCTTGTGAAGCGTTAGCTGTTCGCCTTGCGTAGGTGTTCACCACCCAAATATCCATCGTTCTTTTCGAGATGGGCGGGTCGATAAATATCAATTTTCCGGAAAAATTGATCTACGATGTAGATACGCCCATCTTCGTCGACTGATATGCCCGCAGGGAGCATGTATTGGCCAGGTGCAGGCGTTCGCCCACGTTGTCCAATGAACATGAGTAGTATCGATTTATCATTGAAAATTTGAAAATTCCCAAAGGCCGAATCTACGACATAAATATTGCCATCAGGATCGGTTGCAATGCCCTTGGGGCGAGCAAAATTGCCAATTTTACGACCAACGGTGCCGAAGCTCATTTTGTGACTGCCATCGGGGTTGAATGCCTGGACGCGGAAGTTTCCACTATCTGTGACATATACAGTCCCATCATCTGCAACAGTAATCTGAAGAGCAAGATTAAAGTCACCGTCTTTACGGCCTCGGGTACCAATCGTTTTTTCGAGTTCGCCCGTTTTAGCATTAAAAATAAAGAGGTGATGTTCTTGTGTGGTAACACCGCCAGTATCAATCACATATGCTCGCTTCCCATCAGGGCTTACCGCGACGCCTGATGGGCGTTTTAGTATGCTCCGGTTGCCGAAAGCACGCAAAAACTCCCCATCTTCATTGAAAACGACAATGCGTTTTGCGCTATTATCGGCTACAAATATCTCACCATCTTTAGTTATATCTATACCAATTGGCTTTGAAAGTGCTCCTGGCCCTTCTGTACCTATGACTTTGAAGTCTTTTCCTGGCACGTCAAACATTAGGACTGCCCGTTTAACGGTATCTGTTACGTAAATACGCCCCTTTCGAACGGCAATTCCATAGGGCTTGCCTAGCCCCTGCGCAGTCCCTAGCGTTCCCGTCGCAAAGATTTTAAGTTTGTCTGCGCCTGTAATTTCTTTGACATCAAAACTGCTACGAATCGTCCTCTCAAAATAGAAGCGAGCGGTATCAGGTGGAGGAGGATATGCGAGTACGAACTCTGCACGTTTAACTGACTCTGAGCTACAGCCGACGAGAAGTATCGTGACTAACCCAAGGAGAAAAAAATTACCGCGCGATTTTATTATTTTGTGTGGCAAGTGAAGCATAGGACCTCAGCGTTAGCTCGAAGAAGTAGTTCCCGTGATGGGTCGTGTACGTTATGGCAAGTCATGCACTCTACTTGCCCGTTATATAATTTAACACCGTTGTCAAAGCCATTTGGATTGTCGGGTGGGCGAAAATCAGCATCTTCGAAGCCCAAGCCGGCATATTTCATGGAGATGGGGTGATCGTTTCGTAAATCCGTGCCGAGCACTTTTACGGTTATGTCGTGGGCAATGTCGCCATTGTGGCATTTACCGCAGCTTTCTATGTTGTCTTCTGCATTGAGGCGCATATGCATAGCATCATCAAGGGCCGGGTCAAAAGTAGCTGGTTTAAAGACCACCATATCGACGGCCATGGTGCCGTCGTGGCATGAGAGGCATAACATGCTGATGGGGTTGGGTTCGGCGGTTTTGTTGTCTAGATTCACGCTGTCGTAGAGTTTGTAGTTGCTTAGGGCGGGTACATAGCGGTTCCAGCCATCGATACCGCCAAAATCTGCAGGTACTGCACCGGCTTCTTCCGGTGGAATGTGGCAGTAGACACATGAATATCCGTAGTCAGAAAAGGCGACGCCTGACATGGCGACGACGCCAGCCCGGTCATTAAGGCCGGTGAAATCGTGTTTGGAGCCCAGTATAGGGTCGTCTGCACCCAGAACCGGGTCACCGACGATGGCGGCGGCGGTGGCGTAGGTTGCCCACGCGAGCCCTACTATTAGTAGAATGGCAATGGCGTAAGCATTGCGTGGGTGAATTCGAAATATTGGCTGTTTGTTTTTTCGCGACATCAGTTTGCCTCATACCGCTTTATGAAAAGGTGTTTCCGTAGTACTTATCACCAGTATACGGTCAAAGGGGCATTTTTGAGAAATAAAATAAAAAAGATTGAAAATTCCGTGCATTAACCCCGTTATCGTCCCACTATACGCGAGCTTTAGAGTAGCGCAAACGTCATTTTTACGCCACAATTCGCGCTCGTCATAATTTATGGTTATATAAACGAAATCCCATGTTAATATTATGGGTTAATCGGGGCGGTGGTTATCAGTCGTCACTGACATATTTATTTCATGACGTTCTGTCGGGCGTTTCGTGGGACACATTCAGGGTATTTAAATTGATGAATATTAGTTTTGTTTCGGGCATCAAGGGATTGGTTTTGGCGAGCGTGCTATTCGTGCTAGTGGGCATTGATGTAACGGGTGCTATTGCAGCAACGGCTCCAGCTAATAGCGGCGCCGAAACGAATAAAAGCATTGCGGCACTTTATCTAAAGAATTGCGCCATTTGCCACGGTGATAGTGGTGATGCCAAAACCCGTGCTCGGTCTGGTATGTCTCCCAAACCTCGCGATTTTACAACTGCTCAGGCCGCAATTGAATTGACACGTGAGCGTATGATCAAGTCCGTAACGGACGGGCGCCCGGGTACCGCAATGGTGGGCCATAAGGGTCGTTTGTCACCGCAGCAAATTGATGATTTAGTGGATTATATCCGTATTAGCTTCATGCAAATCTCGGCCCCCGCTGTTGGTGAGTCACCCGCGAGCGTGAGCCTGGGTGAAATGGTTTACACCAAAAACTGTTCTGTGTGCCATGGCGATACTGGCAACACGGCGTATTGGGCAAAAAGTGGTCTAAATCCACCGCCTCGTGACTTTACTTCACCGGAAGCGCAGGGGGTACTCACACGTACCCGCATGGTGAAATCGGTAACAGAGGGTCGGCCAGGCACTGGAATGGTGTCTTTTAGCAGGCGATTGACGGGGGATGAGATTGTTGCAGTGGTGACTTATATCCGTTTCAAGTTTATGGGGGTTGATCCAGACAACGATTCAGGTGCTGCACCTTTGGCGCTGGTCAAACCCGTTTCAGCGCCAATAACGGCGCTAGCTATGGGGGCCATTCCAGGAGTGGATATGCCATTGTCTTCAGCCAGGTCTTCGACCACGCCCGTTTCAGCCAAGCCCGCAGCTACCAATGTTGCCGCTAAATCAGCAAAAATGGCTTCTGGTTCAAGTGATGCAGCGTCCAAGCCCGGAATGCCAGGTGGGCACAGTATGGATTCCGATATGTCCCTGCCGGTGCCAAATAGACTGAAGGGCGACTTTGCCTGGGGACGTACTTTTTATATGAGTAATTGTTTTGTTTGCCATGGAGTGACAGGGCAAGGTGACGGTCCACGTGCCTATTTTAATATTCCGCGGCCCCGTAATTTCACTAGTGAAGCTTCACGGCAAATCCTTAATCGTCCGCGAATTTACAAAAGTATTACAGATGGTCGTGTCGGTACCGTGATGCCTGCTTGGAGTAAAGTATTAACGGAGCAACAAATCGCCGGGTTGACTGAATTTGTATTTCAGACCTTTATTCAGCCTGAGCCTTTATCGAATGAGAAAGCGGACAGCAAAAAAAAAGCCCCGTAACCCAGTCATTATCGTTGGCGGCCGCTGAATTCAGCGACAAGCCAAGCCGCGAAGGATTGCAACGTGGTGAGGAGGGTGATCTAAACGATGATCATGAAAAGGGGCGGGATATATACAACTTCCGCTGCTATTTTTGTCATGGCTATTCTGGGGATGCCAAAACCTTGGCTGCCAGCTACCTGAGTCCGCGTCCTCGCAGTTTTATTGCCACCGACCCTACCGACATTAGCCGCGAAACGATGCTTAACGTGGTGACGCAGGGTAAAGCAGGCACCGCTATGCAGGCCTTTATCAATACTATTAGTGAGCAGGATATTGCGCTAGTGGTGGATTTTGTGCGTAAAGAATTCATGGCCGACAAGGCCAAAAACACCTCTTATCATACCGTTGAAAATGGCTGGCCTAATCATCAACAGTACGCACCAGCCTTTCCCTTTGCGTTAGGTGAGTTGGCTATTGATGAGCCAGCCGAGAGTCTTAGCCCCCAGCAATTGTTGGGTAGGCGTATCTTCATGCAAAGCTGTGTGACTTGCCATGATCGAGGGCGAGTGATTGACGAAGGGGATATTTGGGACCCTCGTCCGGTGTCGTACCCGCGCAATCAGTATTCACACCGTGATCAGGGCGAAGATAAGCCCGAAATCTCGGCAGACAGTGTAACGGGGGCCTCTCCCTATGCGCGCCATGAAACAGCGCCGGTACTGGAAAGCCCCACTGTCCAGGAAAAAGCCGGCGAAGACTTGTTTCAAAAAAACTGTGCCTTTTGTCATGCCCCAGATGGTACGGGCAAAAACTGGATTGGCAGTTTTCTGGAGCCGCATCCCCGTAATCTCACCGACCCAAAGAACATGAAGGATATGAGTGTCGCGCGTTTGCGCAAGGTCATTCGGGAGGGTTTGCCGGGTACCACGATGTCGGCCTGGGGTGCCGTGTTGAGTGAGCTGCAAATCGACAGTATTGTTGTTTACATAAACCGGGCTTTTCACCCACTTAAAGGAATTGATGGGGCGAAGCTTGACAGTCAGCTGGCCAAATAAGATAGTCATACCGTTAAGTTTATGATCTATATCAGAAAATTACAATATAAGCAATTAATTATTTATGTTTTATTGTCGAATGTCAATTCGATATTATTTATTAGGAGAAAGTAATGTTTACATTTACAGCCAAAGGGTCAGTGTTACTTGCCGCACTCGCGCTGACAGTCGGTGGCGTGCAAAGTGCCGCTGCGGCAGACAAGCCGTTTGCCGAAAAGAAGATTGTTTTACAGATCTCCGATCCCAACCCATTCAAGCAAACGCTGGTATTGAATGTGGCCAATAACCTGCTCAAGGAATATGGCACTGAAGGTGTGGAAATCGAAATCGTTGCTTTCGGTCCTGGATTGCGTCTCTTGTTTGCAGATAATGCTAACAAAGGTCGTATTCAAAGCCTCTCTACCAGCGGTGTTGAATTCCGTGGTTGCAGTAATACCAAGAAAAACATGGCCAAAAAACTGGGATATGTCCCGGTACTGAATTCGATAGCTAAAGTTGAAGGGCCAGGTGTAGTGCGCATTGTTGAGTTGGTTACGGACAATGGCTATACCCTGGTTAAACCTTAAACTAAGTAAGCGGTAAAAATTAAACGGCCTCGAAAAAAAATACATAAAACCAAGTATAGTAAATGGGCATGAATGTAGTTAAAAATAAAAGCGTGGTTTTACGATTTCAGAGGCTTTAAAAAGCAATAAAAAAATGGGAGGAGTACAAATGAAACAGGCACTTAAAAAAGTTGCCCTGGCCGTTGCGTGTGCCGGTGGTATGGCCGCAACGATTCAGGTAGAAGCAGCCAATTGGCTAATGTTACAAGGTACGGAGCCATCTTCGGCAGCGGGTAGGGCAAAGGTTTGGGGCTTTCTGCAGCCGACTTATACATCGATGAAAGGCTCTGAGGTTGCTGCTGGGCCATGGGCAGGTAATGAGGCTCAATTTAATCAGTTGCCACCAAATTTAAGTTCTAGTAAAGGTTTTGAAATCCGTCGTGCTCGTATTGGTGTTCGTGGCCAAGGTTTTCCTTTAGATCCAAAAGTTAACTATTTTTTCCTCGCTGAGTTTGGTAACAATGGAATTACTTCGACGGGTGGTGGCAATGGTCAAGCCCGTATGGATCATGCCAGTGTGACCCTGAATCACATCCCAGGCGCACGTGTCCGAGTTGGTTTGTTCAAGGTGCCAATTTCGGAAGAAATGCTGCAAGCTATTCATGTATTTGACTACATCAACTTCACGAACTTTGGTTTCCAGCAATTGTTAGAGCGTTTTTTTGATGCAGATGGAGCGAAGGTTGGTCCTGCATTCAATGGCCCAAATGTACCGAATGGACCGATAGGTGCGGTGCGTGATCAGGGCATACAGGTGTTTGATACCTTTAATACCGGTGGCTGGGATACCAGTTATGCGGTGATGTTGGGTAATGGTAATGGCATAAACCGCCAGGACAATAATGATTCACTTGATAAGTACATTTATTTGTCAACAGAGAAAGTCTATGCCGGTAAAGGGCCACGTGTACAGAGCTTGAAGTTATTTGCCTGGTCCCAAACGGGCGAGCGAGAAATTTTTCTGAACACTACGTCGGTCATGGAAACTTTCGATAGAAAGCGTAGTGGTATTGGTGCGACATATCGTAAAGGGAAAATTCGTGCAGCAGCTGAAATTTTGCGTGCTGACGGTATGATTTTCGCGGGTACTGATGGTGGTGCGGTAGTTGGGTCAGTTGCAGGCGGACCTCCTGCACCTGTCGTTGGGCAAATAGCGGGTTTCAATGTGCAGACAGAAGAAAAGGCTGATGCCTATTATGTGCATTTTGGCTATGCGGTTACTCGCAGCCTAGAGTTGGATATTCGTCATGATGTAATGAATCGGGGGACGGAAGTATCCTCAAATGAGCGCAAGTTTACTACTACGACTTTGGGTGCTCAGTGGTTCTTTAACCTGAAGAATCGATTGGCGATTAACTATGAAATCCGTAGTGCTGAAGCGCCAAACCTGCCCTCTACTGACAATGCTAATCTGATTCTGGATGAAATGGATAATCGTCTGTCTCTGCAGATCACCAGCATTTTCTAAAGCCCTGTTTGCTTTAAACCTGGAGCACATAATAAGGCCTATGGATGGCCAAACAACACTAACCCCGGCACTGCCGGGGTTTTTTTTGTCCTAATATTTAGTTTGAAGGTTTACCGCATAAAAATTCAAAGTATTGTTGGGTTGCATATCGTAAACATCAAAATAATGAGTGGCCTTGTTTGGCCCGTGTCGGGGCGTGTTTGGTTCAGTTTTCGCCGCCATTTCGTCTTATGTTTATGAAGCGGTAGCGTGGAAAAAGACTACCCCTTTGTTGTCATAGCCCTTATTATTAGGGGTTCGAATGATTATGGGGTGGAAGTGATGGTAAAAGTCGGCATCGTAGGTGGAACGGGTTACACGGGCGTGGAGTTGCTGCGCCTGCTGGCGGCCCATCCTGACGTAGATTTGGCGCTGATTACCTCCCGCTCTGAGGCTGGTCTGCCCGTGGCGGAGATGTTCCCTAATTTGCGGGGACATGTTGATATAGCATTCACTGTGCCCGATGCGGCAGCATTGGCATCTTGCGATGTGGTGTTTTTTGCCACCCCCAATGGTGTGGCAATGCAATCCGTTCCGGAATTGATTGACGCGGGCGTAAAGGTGATTGATCTGGCCGCTGACTTTCGTCTAAAAGATACCGAGGAATGGGCACAGTGGTATGGCGAGCCTCATGCCTGTGCGGGTCTACTCAGCGAAGCTGTGTATGGATTGCCGGAAGTAAATCGTGCTGCGATTCGTGAAGCACGGCTGATTGCCAACCCTGGTTGTTATCCTACGGCGGTGCAACTGGGTTTGTTGCCGTTGCTGGAAAATGGCCTGGTTGATCATCAGCGATTGATTGCTGACTGTAAATCGGCCGTGAGCGGCGCGGGCCGTAAAGCCAACGTGGGGACGCTGTTGTGCGAAACCAGTGAGAGCTTCAAGGCTTATGGCGTACCGGGGCACCGGCATCTGCCGGAAATTTGCCAAGGCTTAAATACGGCTATCGCCGGAAAGACTGAGGGAAAAGTCGGGCTCACTTTTGTGCCACACCTCACGCCCATGTTGCGGGGTATACACGCGACACTGTATGCGACCGTGAATGACGCCTCCAGTGCAAAGGTAACGCAGGCTGCGCTGCAAACCTTATATGAAGAACGTTATGCCAATGAGCCGTTTGTGGACGTTATGCCTGCGGGTAGTCATCCTGAGACACGCAGTGTGAAGGGGGCGAATATTTGCCGCATCGCCATTCATCGTCCGCAAGGTGGTGACACCGTGGTGATTCTATCGGTGATCGATAATTTGGTTAAAGGCGCAGCAGGGCAGGCTGTGCAAAATATGAATATTCTGTGTGGTTTAGCGGAGACTGCAGGGTTGAGCGGTATTGCGCTTGTTCCTTAACTACAGGTTCCTTAACCACAGGTCCCATAACTATAGGTTCCTTAACTATTAGGTTCCTTAACTAGGGGCCGTTGTTGTTAATGGGTGTTGACTATAACGCTGAAATTGAAGTTGTAAATAGATGTTGAGAAATGGAATGTATTTGCAGTCTGTCGTAAATGGCCGGGTGAAGCATCTGGCAAAGCAAAAAATAGCCCGTGTAATGACGCGAGTGGCTGGATAATATGGCAACGAGGCTGATTATAAAGTCGCACCATCCTTGGCGGCACCGGGCAAAATTATCGTTCCTGTCTGTACTAACCGTCGCCGTTGCTTGGGCCGTATTTGAGTTTGGTTTATCACGTGCAGGTTACGATAACGATAGTCTCCTGGAAGAAGGGACGTTATTGCGCCAACAGTTGGCCGAGGAAGTACTGAGTACCAGCGATTTACGCGCGCGTATCGCGGTATTGGAGCGGGCAGCGCAGGTAGACAAGCAGGCCTATGGCTCTGTGGAAACATCACAGAAACAGGCTCAGGATGAAATGCTGGAGTTGAAAGAAGAGGTCGCTTTTTATCGCGGTATCGTTTCACCTTCTGAAACCGCCAGCGGCCTGAATATCCCCAGCTTTAGTGTTGTTGATATTGGAGGAGACGGTGCTTATCGTTTTAAATTGGTCATTACACAAATGAAAACGAACCAACGTTTGGTCAAAGGCCATGCGAAGGTTATTTTCGAAGGCATAAAAGACGGACGACAAGTGCAACTGAGCCTTAAACAGGTGTCAGCGGGAGCGCTGGATAAACTGAAGCTTCGGTTTAAGTATTTTCAAAATAATGAGGGCGAGATCGTTTTGCCGAAAGGTTTCTTGCCATCCAGAGTTCTGGTTGAGCTGGTACCCACCGGTAAGGGAGCCAAACGACTCAAGAAAACGTTTGATTGGTCGGATATCGTTAAATAACAAGATTAGTCGCGAGGGTCTGTGGAACAAGGGCCCAGAAATGAGTGTCTACGAACGAGGGGCTAGGAAAAGCACCAATATGTTTACATCTTTCTTAGCCTCTAGTAACTCGCTACTATTGATATAGATTTTGGGAGCAAAAGCACATGTTTTTCGGAAAAAACAAAAAACGCCATAATGCACAAGTAGACACCCTCATTGGCAGCAGTACTGAGCTACAGGGTGATGTGTATTTTAATCATGGTTTACATATTGATGGCGTGGTAAAAGGAAATGTCATCGCCGAAGGTGAGACCTCTATGCTAACCATGAGTGAACAAGGGCGTATTGAAGGTGAGGTGCGGGTACATAATATTGTGCTAAATGGCGAGGTTATTGGCGATGTGCATGCCTCCGAGCATATTGAGCTTGCGCCAGCAGCACGCGTCACAGGTAATGTGTATTACAATCTAATTGAAATGGCCATGGGGGCTGAAGTCAATGGTAATCTGGTGCACAGCGTTGAAAAACCGACGCCAAAGAGCGAGTCTGCGACGACAGATGATACAGATTTGGCGGCAAATTCTTGATTAAAACAGTAGTAAATGGTTAACTTAAGTGCTAAGTTAGAAAATGCTAATGTATTACTCGTATTTTTGGGTAAGACAATCGTCGACAAGCAGAGATAGCATGTTATGCGTACTACATATGTAGTACGTGTGTAGTACATATGTAAAAACTGGAATTTCAGACGAGTATTCTAGTCTACGCTTATCTTATCGATATTAATTGGCCAGTATTAAAGGCCAGACAAAGAATGGAGTAGAAAATGAGTGTGGAAACCGTGTCAAGTGAAGACAATACCAACGTGAGTTTACCGAGTGCGGCCAATGATGACTTGCTGGCGGTTACTCAAAATGCGGCCAATAAGGTGAAAACTTTAATACTCGAAGAAGGTAACGATGCCTTGAAATTGCGGGTATTCGTCACTGGTGGCGGCTGTTCCGGTTTCCAGTACGGTTTTTCCTTTGATGAAAAAATCAATGATGGCGACACGGCTATTGAAAAAGATGGCGTCACATTTTTGGTCGACCCCATGAGTTATCAATATCTCGTCGGTGCCGAGCTGGATTACCAGGAAGGCCTAATGGGGGCGCAGTTTATGATCAATAATCCCAATGCCAGCACTACTTGCGGTTGCGGCTCTTCATTTTCGATTTAAGTCTTATTTAACTCTTATTTAACTCTTATTTAGTTCTGTAAATGGCTAAAAACTAAACAGAACCGTGCTAGTCCTCCACTCAATGGGCGAGAGCAATCAGTAGATTTTACAAGGGAGGCCACGCGCCTCCCTTTTTCTTTGTTATGCTTAGGGATTGATCCATGCAATTGAGCGGAGACTCTTCATGAGCGAATACCTGCCAGGCCTTGCCGGCGTACCGGCCACCAAATCCAATATTTCAGACATCGATGGTGAAGCGGGGGTGTTGTTTTACCGAGGCTACCCTATCGAGCAACTGGCTCAGCACAGCAGTTTTGAAGAAACGACCTTGCTTCTGCTGGACGGTGAGCTACCGACAACGGCCTCGCTAGCGGCTTTTGATCAGGATCTGCGTGATAACCGCCAGGTTAAATATCATATCCGTGAACTGATGAAGGCCCTACCGGCGACAGGGCACCCAATGGACATGCTTCAAACCGCTGTGGCCAGTTTGTCGATGTTCTACCCAGGTACCGAATGTCTCACCAGTACGGAAATGTGCGAAGATCTTAATTACGTGCACAACATGACGGTGAAGCTCATTGCGCGCATGGGCACCATCGTTGCCATGTGGCAGCATCTGCGTAATGGTTACGAGCCCCCGGCACCACGTGAAGACCTCAGTTATGCAGAGAACTTTCTGTATATGCTCAATCGCAAAGAGGCAGACCCTCTACTCGCGCATATTATGGACGTTTGCCTGATCTTGCATGCCGAGCACACCATTAACGCCTCAACCTTTTCGACCCTGGTGACCGCATCGACTCTGGCAAGTCCTTACAGCGTCATCGCAGCAGCCATCGGCACACTCTCCGGTCCGTTGCATGGGGGGGCTAATCAGCGGGTGCTGGAAATGCTCAATGACATAGGTTCGCCCGATAAAGCGGAGGCTTACGTCGACAAAAAACTGGCCAATAAGGAAGTCATCTGGGGCATGGGCCACCGCGAATACAAAACCAAAGACCCGCGCGCCACGATCCTGCAAGGCTTAGTGACAAAATTGATGAATTCCCGAGGCGGCAGCACCAACCGGTTACTGGAAACAGCACTGGAAGTAGAGCGTATTGTGGAAGATCGTTTGGCACACAAAGGCGTGTACCCCAATGTGGATTTCTATTCAGGTATTTTGTACCACGAAATGGGCATACCCGCAGACCAGTTCACCACCATCTTTGCCATATCCCGCTCGGCTGGCTGGTTAGCGCATTGGCGTGAGCAATTAGGCGATAACCGTATCTTCAGGCCGACTCAGGTCTACACCGGCCACGCGAAACGAGAATACGTCCCTATAGACGGAAGATAAGGGCCGGGCAGATAAAAGAGAAAAGGGTCGGGGATACATCTATTCGTGATTGAAAGATGGGGAACCCTGTAGATACTCACGTTGCGCCGCTACGTGACAGGCGAAAGTAAGTTTGAGAGAAAATGTCAAATAGCTTCGCAAGATGATCTTGTACGAATATTTTTAGTAACGACAGGGCTTTGAGATTTAGCGTGATTCTGGGTTGTAAACGCAGAGGCCGCAAAGACGCAAAGGACGCTGAGAAAGATGAGTCACTGAGTGCTGGAACCTGAAGTCTTGTAGACAATGTTGCGCAGCAACGTGACATCTTACGGTTAATTAATTTTTGTGCCCATGGCCGTTTTTACTCTGCATAGGTTGGAACTGCAGGAGGGAATTTCACGCCAAGGTGATGCCTTACGGCATATTGTCAGGTAACGGCGTAACCTGACCAATACCGACTCAGCACTGAGTACTTCGGGTTCAATTTATTACCACCGCGTCAGGTAGCTACGCAACCTGACCTACTAAAAACCGACTTAGCACTTAGCACTTAGCACTCAGCACTCAGCACTCAGCACTCAGCACTCAGCACTCAGTCCTCAGCCCTAATCTTTCCCCTACCCTTAACCACTATAAACCCCGCCAAGGATCACGGGTCGTCTTGCACCAGTGACCGCTGGCAGGTTGCCGGGGCGGTGGGCAAGGGTCTCTCGAGCGAGCCAGGCGAAGGCTACGGCTTCGACCCAATCAGCACTTAAGCCTAGCGCATCGCTGGTGACCACCGATGCGTGGGGTAATTTTTGGGTGAGTCGCCCCATCAAGTCGGTATTGCGGCTGCCTCCACCACAGACCACTATTTCTGTTGTTTTTGATGCGTGTTGGGTTATTGCCTGTTGAATGCTGATGGCGGTGAGTTCGCTGAGTGTGGTTTGTACATCGACGGCTTCTATTGGCTGAGAAAGCTGGCTCAGTTGTGTGTCGATCCACGTTATATTGAAATGTTCACGACCGGTGGACTTGGGTGGGAGGCGATGAAAAAAGTCATCTTGCAACAACACATCAAGCAATGCCTGGTTCACGGTGCCAGAGGACGCCCATTGGCCATTATTGTCATAGGCTTGTTGTTGGTGACGTTGAACCCAGGCATCCATTAATACGTTGCCGGGGCCGGTATCGAAACCTGAAGTGGTTGTGTCTGTTGTTGGCGAAAATGTTGGCGAGGATGTTGACGAGAGCGTTGAAGAGGACGTTGAGTGTATCGGTAACAGCGTTACATTTGCCATGCCGCCAATATTGAGTATGACGCGAGCGTGTGAGGTCGAGCCAAACACGGCAGCATGGAAAGCGGGTACCAGGGGCGCG
>NVUB02000176.1 GCA_002401775.2 Ectothiorhodospiraceae bacterium | reverse complement strand
TTAGAGACACCCAGCACCAAATCCACCGCCGAACCCACCAAGGTCACTTTGCGAGCGTCCTTATAACGTGCCAATGCGCGGCCGTCGTGCATTTCGTTGGGGTTCAGGGGGGAAGTACCCGGAGATTCAGGCAAATTATCAGAAGAATGATCGGGGTGATGGCCCATGTGAGAGGTTTAGTCGCCGTCGCCAACACGCACAGAAATGATGATTTCATCATCTTGCTCACGGTGTCCGATATACTCGTGGCCATTAATGCGACACCACGCCGGAATATCATTAAGCGCGCCGGGATCTGTACAGGTCACATCAAGCGTGTCACCAGCCGTCAGTTTCAACACCTGGTTTTGCGTTTTAATGACCGGCATAGGGCACAGCATGCGACGGGCATCGAGTTCGTGGTGGCTCATTTGTAGTGACTCACTAGTTGTCGCTCATTTTGTGTGGCTCAATGCCTTTAAAAAAACGGGTGAGGCTTTCTTAGTTAAAGATACCAGAGCTGTTAAAGATACCAGCCCACAGGGATTTCGTCATTGGTCAGCGGTTTCACATCCAATATACGCATCTCAGCGCCTTTTTCGTGCAACTCAACGCGGACACTGTCGGCAGCCTTACCCTGGCTAAATCGCGCGGCCAATTGCGCGGCCAGTTGCAAATCGTCGGCATCGGCTGTGCCATCCAACAATACCAGAGGGCCAGGATGGCTAGTGGTATACAAATGGGTAAACTGTTTGCGATAGCCTTCGAGGAAGCGATTCTCGCCCTCTTCGCGGCCAACAATAATCTTAAAGTGTGGGCGAGGGCGCAAATGCCGACCCACCTTTAATAACATAATGTCATCAATTTCATACTCGCGGTCACCGCGCGCACTCCACAAATCGGAGAGTTTGTTGGAATAAGCCGCATCAGTCAGAAAACAACAGCCACCCGCAGGTTGGGCAAAATCATCAATCCCCATCTTTGCAGCCAAAGCAATTTGTGGCTTACGACCGCGCCCCGTGAAATCATACAAACGATCCCTATCGACCCAACCCTCCCGTTCGGGCAGGGTTTCGGGCAAAAACTTGGCGCATAAAGGGCGCAGTAGACGGTCTTCAGCACCGGATTCGCGCTGGATGACCGGCATCGTGTCACGACGTTGCGACATCGGGCGCTGGCCAATGACCTCACCAGTAATAATGAAATCAAAATCATTTTCCTGAAGCCACTCGTGAGCCTTGCGTACCATGAAACATTTGCAGTCCAGGCAAGGGTTCAAATTACTGCCGTAACCGTGCTTAGGATTGATCACCACATCCTTGTATTCATCGATCACATCAATGATATGCAGCTTAATACCTAACGTCTCAGCAACCCATAAGGCATTGTTTCGCTTAGGTTTAGCCTTATCCTTCTTGCGGATGGCATGGGTATGGCCCTCCACGCAAAAACCGGTGTAAAAGTTAATGCCCTCGACATGAATACCCTGATCGAGCATGGCCTGAGTGGCCAACATGGAATCAAGACCGCCGGAAATCAGCGAAACCGCTTTGCGTTGTTTTGGAGTGGGATTTGTCATGGTGTCTTTACGGATATCAGTTACAGGTAAATGGAGACTGGAGTAGAACCAGAAATGACCGCCGATTATAGCCTAAAACTGATCTTGGGGTCTCGTTCCAGGCCTATAAGGGCGTGTGCACTACTGTTATTCCGAAAATTAAATCAACACTAGTCGCGCTGCCTTGCCCAGTATTTGGTAGAATTGCTTTTTTCATCGCCTTTTATATAAACATTCTGCAAAGACACAAGTGACCAAAATGCCCCAACAACCGTTACCGCAAGCCGTCAGCGACGCCATTACCCAGATTAAAAAAACGCACGAAAATTTCATGGTTAGTGTCGGCGTTCTCACCGGCACGATATTGATCATCTATTTTTTCACCTACGGCGCCTTGGTAGATTCCGTCTCCAGTTCATTAATCTGGTTTGAAGTCATCACCAGCGTAATAATGTTATTCGTGCTGATATTTCTCCGGCGGATATGTTTCGCATTAACCAAACTTAAACTGGAAAAGCGAGACGGCTATGCAGCGATATTGGGGAAAATTGAAGTGGTGGATTTGGCGTTAAAGGGTGATGTTTTAATTAAAAAACTGGCCAGTTAGTTATTTCAAATGTAGGACATTCCTACAAACATCCAAAAAAACACTCTAAAAAACAAAGAAAATGTTAAGCCTGTAACCCGAGGTTAGTGGGGCTTCATTGCCTGTAGATTATTTTCAGAAAAACAATAATGCCCTATAAATCAAATGGATGCGGCATTATCAGTCGCCAATTTAATACCCATTACTACCAAATGGGTATTTTGTACCGTGCTACCCATTTTTACTACCAATTTACTACCAATTAAAACCAATTTGGTAGTAAGTTGCATTTGTAGGTGCTTCCTTTATTACCAATAAATTATATATTGGTAAATAACCATGAAGATCCCAGCTTCCCCGCCCAGATTTCAAGACGTGGTTGACAATATAATCAAGCGCTCCCCTGACAAACTAGTCGACATAATCTCATCGGGTATAAAGCCTGATCCTAAAGGGGAGTATTACCACTGGGACCACACACACACATAAAGGGATCCACATAAAGGGGGCAGACCCATTTATGGTTCAGAGCGTTGAGGGTATTAGCTGTTAGGCATCTATATGAAATTAATAACTCAGGCGCAAGTAATGGAAATCGCTTTAGAAGGTGTTTTTCAAATTACAAACTGGAAAGAAACTCCGTATCAAGAAAATAATGATGGTTCAAAGCTCAGCCACGCGAAAATAAAGCAAACGTACAGCGGGAGCATTGAGGGGTCCAGTGAAATACAATATCTCATGTCATATCAAACTCCTTTATCTGCTACCTTTGTCGGTTATGAAGCAGTAGTTGGTAGATTGTCGGGAACGTCTGGAACCTTCATAATTCAACACAATGGTACTTTTGAAAAAGGTGTTGCAAAAAGCACATTTCATGTAGTGCCGGGTTCTGGTACAGAAGGTTTAGCTGGCATTGAAGGCAATGGTAGCTTTGAGTCAACAGAAAATGGCCAAGCAAACTACGTATTGAATACCAATGCCTAATAATCACATCCAAACTCCTTTTTATGGTGTCGCCATAGACTTATTTGAGCACAAAAAAACGCAAATGTGGGATGTTATGTGTATAAGGGAATGCAACATGATAGCGAGTGGTCATTTTAATATTCGCTTGGGAATATATGATGATATTTATGAAGTCGGAGAAGTATTCTCTGATTCAGTGCGCGAGTTATGTAAAAATGACTATGAGCCAAATACAATAGTTCATTGGATTGCCTCAATATCACCAGAGTCTCGTGCGAAGCACATTAGTAATGATGCCCTGTGGATTGCAGAAGTAGACGGTGAAATAGCGGGTTACCTAATTTCAATACCCGGCGAAGTGGTAGCTCTTTTTGTAGGCTCTTCTTTTTCTGGTTTAGGGATTGGGATTGCTCTACTAAAGCTCGGTATTGAAATGGCCAGAAAAAATGGAGCCGCTGAGATAAAGCTGGAATCCACTATTACAGCAGTTCAGTTTTACAAAAAAATAGGTTTTAAAGAAGTCAGTCGCGGCTATTATACTTATGAACAGACTGGCTTAAAGCTTCCGATCATTAACATGGTTTTATCGTGATTTGTCTCCTATTTAAATTAATTTAAAAATAATAAATATCGTTTAAATGAGGCGGTTCGATATTTTAAATAACAATATTGACATGCATTGTGTAATACGCAGGTAACCTGCTCACTTCTCCCATTTTCACTCCTGATTAAATCAGCTAAAATGCACGACTTATTAACCGCATGGCTTTATTCGGCTGAGCGGTTTTTTTGTGGAAAACTGTATAAATATTAGGGGAATTAAAATATGTTAACTAAAAGCGCTTTGGTTCATCGCTTTAAAGATAAAACAATAACGGGGGACAATAATGTAAGCCGACGTGTGTGTTGCACGGTGGTCATGTGTGGTTGCTTGATCGCTGCGCAAGGCGTGCAGGCGGCAGGGGGCTGTGGTTCGGCTTATATGCCGATGAATGCGTTGTCGCCGGATAAAAACCCGTTGCAAGGGAATCAATATCAGGTTGGTTTAACAGTACAATTTGCACGGTTTAATCAATTTAAAGAAGGTGATGATGATCTGGTGAATAATGGGGGCAGTAAGGCTGAAATCACTCAGTCACTTTTTTTTGTAAATTCTGCAATTTCTAACAAGATTACCGCATCAGTCGTTATTCCTTATCTTCGTAAAAAACAGACAAACAACAACTTTGGGACCCGGGTTGCGGAAGGCATTGGTGATGTCTCTTTGTTTGGGCGTTATGAAGTGCTCACTCCTTTATTAAATTCTGGCGCTTTTGTTACTGCTGGAATGGGCATTAAATTTCCAACGGGTAGTCTTTCAGAGCCCAATAGCGCAACATGCTTACCGCCGGCATTTCAGGTGGGTACCGGCTCCTACGACATTCTTCCTACGGCATCTTATAGTCAGCACTTTACAGCAGTAGATGTGAATGCAAATTTTTCGGCAAAATTGCCGTTGAATGAAAATCGCCAAGGGTATAAGTTTGGCAACGAAATTCGGTTGAACGCGGCTGTATCGCGCTCATTACATACAGTGGTTAAAGGCATGTCGGCTAGCGTTGGCATGGGTTATTTGTACGCTGAACGCGATAGCGATGCGGATTCAATTTTGCCGGGTAAGTTGCGTGACGGTAAAACCGTGCTAAATACCGGCGGTAGTTTTGTGGATGTAGTACCGGGGGTTAGCTTCCAGCTGGGTGGTGGATTGCAGTTGCAGGCCAGTGTGTCGATTCCGGTCTATGAAGATTGGAATGGCAAGCGGTCGGCAAATGTCGGTCAGGTCGCCCCTGAAATTACCAGCCTGATTACACTGGTGTATAACGGGGTACGTTAAGCCCCTGTTCATCATTCATGGGTTACGTTGATTGTTAGGTAGTAGTGCAATGTGATCTGGAATGAATCAGTAGAAGAAGGGTGCCCAGTGTGCAATAGATTTAGCCTCAGGGATGCGGCTGTTGAGCCTATATGGACGTATTTACGGCGTCTTTTGCACGCAGGGTATCCTTTTTATGTGTATTAGTAGAATGTCGTTATGCTGGTTAGGTTGCGTGGCTATTTGACCATAGGTTATCTAGCCGTAGGCCACCTAGCCATTCGTTTTATCTTGTTTTACGGCAGCTAAAGCGGAAACGAAGGTGGAAAAAAGCAAGCGCGAAATAATTGTGGCCTACAGAAACTAATGGTGAACTACTGAAAAGGGCTCATGGGCGTTGAACGCCATGCGTCTAACGAATTTTTCCTTCGCTACCATCGAATAAGAATTTGATGTTTGAGCGGTGCCGCCATACCAGCATGATGCTAACGACCGCCGCGACGCTGATAAATTCTATTTGCGGAGCGAGCAGCCACATGAAAAGTGGCGAGAGGCAGGCAGCGACGAGGGCGGCCAGCGATGAAATATTGAATACTTTGGCCATGATTAACCAGGTGGCGAGTAAGGCGAGACCGACTGGCCAGGCGAGGGCGACCAGAATGCCGAATGCCGTGGCAACGCCTTTTCCACCGCGAAAGCCAAAAAATACCGGGTAGAGGTGGCCGAGGAATGCTGCGAAGGCGACCAGTGCCAGAATGAGTGGAGGGGCGGACATCATCTGTGCCGCGACGACAGGGATCATTCCCTTGATGACGTCACCCAGGAGGGTGATGGCAGCGGCTTTTTTGCCGCCCACTCGCAACACGTTAGTGGCACCGGGGTTGCCAGAGCCTTGTGTACGGGGGTCGTCTAACCCCATCAATCGGCAAGTGATGATGGCGGCAGAAAGAGAGCCCGCGAGGTAGCCGGCGAAAATCATGACGTAACTGAGCATGGGGCTATTATCGCGTACTTTTTTCCGTAAGTCGCCGTGAGATGCGAAGCCGGTGGGATTACTGGTTTGGGTTTGAGCAAAACGGTATAGTTCGGCAGATAAAAACACAGCCGAATATGTTGACAGGCGTTTTCAACATTTACGTTTAACCTTATTGGAGCTTATTTAGACACAATCTCATGGATATTATTTTCCTGCACGACCTTACCATCGAAACCATTATTGGCATTTACGACTGGGAACGAAAAGAAAAGCAATCAATCGTACTTGATCTGGATATGGGCGCGGATATTGCCGCTGCAGCGCAGACCGATGCCATCGAAGATACCCTGAATTACAAGGCCGTCGCTAAGCGGCTTATCGATTTTGTGGGCGACAGCGAGTTTCAACTGGTGGAAACCCTGGCGGAACGGGTGGCGGACATCGTGCTGACTGAATTTGAAGTGAAATGGGTGCGTCTGCGCGTCAATAAAAAAGGTGCGGTACGCTATGCCGGTGATGTTGGCGTAGTGATTGAGCGAGGTGTTAGGCAAGGCGTTAAGCACGGAGAGAGTTGTTAACAATGCCCAAGGTATTTGTGGGTGTCGGCAGTAACATAGACCGAGAGCGCAGCGTGCGTGCAGGCGTTGCAGATTTACGTGCGCGTTACGGTGAGCTGCAAGTCTCTTCTGTGTATGAAAGCGATGCCGTGGGTTTCGAGGGTGATGCTTTTTACAATCTGGTGGTTGCGTTTGATACTGAGGCCAGTGTGGATGAAGTGGTGGTAAGCCTGGCCGATATTGAGGATTGCCATGGGCGTGTTCGTAACGGCGAACGGTTTGCGGCGCGAACCCTGGATATGGATTTGTTGCTGTATGGTGATGCCATTCTTAAAACCGGTAGTTACCACGTACCCAGAGACGAAATTCCGCGCTATGCCTTTGTGTTGTGGCCTTTGGCGGAAATAGCCCCCGAATTGCACCATCCGGAGAATGGGGAGCGTTATAGTGATATGTGGGAGAATTTTAACAAAAGAATTCAGGTCTTACGGCCGATAGTCTTTAAATGGTAGGTGATGTGATAGGTAGTTGAAAAATAAAACCATATTTTGACCTAAGGCCATTCAAAATGCGCCAGAAAATAGACTGAGAGTAAAAAAAGAACGGCAATGAACGATCTTTCCAGCGAAAAACCATTAATTCTCATCGTGGATGATTCCCCCACCATCCGCTTGTCGCTAAGTCGCGCACTGCAAGACGAATTTATGCCTGTCGAAGCGGTGGATGGCGAGCAGGCTTGGGAGTTTATTAGCGGCGACAGTCGTATCGAAGTTGTTATTACTGACCTGTCCATGCCCAAGCTGGATGGACTTGGTTTGGTAAAACGTATGCGTAACAGCGTCGTGATGCGCATCCAGAATATGCCCGTTATCATGGTCACGGGGGCTGATGACACCGATGCACGTGAGTCGGCCTTTCAGGCGGGGGTGAATGATTTTGTCACCAAGACCAGTGACCGTATAGAACTGTTAGCCCGGCTGAGGGCTCATCGGAAGCTGGCGGTTACCCTGCGAGAATTAGAAGAAAGCCAGCGCGAATTGCGTGAGCAGGCTAACACCGATGTGCTGACGCGGTTGGCGAACCGTCGGTTCTTCACCCATATTGCGAACAAAGAATTATCATTAATGCGTCGGCAAAAGGAACATTTTGCGGTGCTGATGATGGATATCGATCACTTTAAAAACACCAATGACACCTTTGGCCATGCGGCAGGTGATTATGTGCTGACTCAGGTTGCGCTGGCCCTGGCGAATAATGTCCGTGAAGAAGATACCGTGGCACGGGTGGGGGGGGAAGAGTTTATCGTCAGTTCGCCTTACACCAACCGTTTGGCGGCTATTGTACTGGCGGAGCGGCTGCGCAAGGCTGTTGAGTCGTTGGATCTGATTTACAACGGGAATCGTATACCAGTAACCATTAGTATCGGTATTGCCATGCAGCCACAGGATGGCGATGCCCTGGATACGTTAATGGGTGTGGCGGATGAACGTTTGTACGTGGCAAAAAATGCCGGCCGGAATCGTTTTTGTGCGGCCAATAAACACCATGATGAGCCAGCGGTGGATATTGATATGGTTTGTCCAAAGCTGGATGAAGCCATTACCATGATCAAGCATGGGAATCTGCAGCGGCTGATGCCGCATATGTCCAAACTGCTGGAAGATTTGATTCCGTTGTTTGAACTGGCGAACGAAGAGTCACCCGTCCACATTGACGTGGATCAGGTGCGCGGGGCAATCATTGCCCTGAAGTCAAAAAACAAAAAATAACCTTATTTTTCTACTGGCCAGTTTTCTCCCAGACCAGGATATTATTATTCGCGGGCATGGCGTATGCGCCAATGCGTGAAAGACCGACTTCTGTGGCCAGCTTATCCAGCTCTGCCTGATCGCGAATCCCGCTTTTGGGACTTTGAGACTTCAACCAAAGTTCAAAATTGGCATTGCTCGCCGATGTAAATTGTCCATCGACATTAAATGGCCCGTACAGACAAAGCCGTCCCTTCGGCGCGAGTGCCTTGCCAATGCCCGCAAACATTTTCTTCACCTCTGGCCAGCCCATAATATGGACAGTATTGGCGCTGAAAATGGCGTCAAAAAGAGTGTTCGGCCAGGTGTCAGTGTCAACATTTAGTGCGAGAGGCGCACGTACATTGTCGGGGCCTTCATCGTCAATCCATGCCTGAATGCCGGGGTGGTGTTGGGCGACATCACTGGTCTGCCACATTAATTGCGGGAGTGCGCGAGCAAAAAATACCGCATGTTGGCCAGTACCGCTGCCAATTTCGAGCACATTTTGTACTGTCGCAAATTCTTTTTGCAGCACCTCAAGAATGACATGCTGATTTTGCACGCAAGATTCGGAGAAGGGTTTTATGGGGTTAAGCATATTTGTAGTGGACGTCTAAAGCCAAATGAAGCAAATCAAAACTAAGTGAATAGGCTTCATAACGACTCCCTGTGTTGTTGAAAGAGAAAAAGTTGAAAGAGAAAAAGCCCCGAGAGAAAAATGTCACTCTTCAATAGCAAAAGGTCAGCTGTTTAAAGAGCGACCACCATCAACGGTAATCACCTGGCCAGTGGTATAGACCGCATCCCGGATCAAAAACAAAGCGGCGCGAGCGATATCCTCTGGCTCGCCCTGGCGTTTCAGAAAGGTGCGGGAAACAATACGTTGTTGGGTAACTTCATCAATCTCATGCTCTGGCCATAAAATAGCACCGGGAGCAATAGCATTGACACGTACCTGGGGACCAAGTTCACAAGCCAGTGACTTGGTGAGCATAACCAGCCCGGCCTTGGCGATGCTGTACACCGGAAAACGCTTGAGTGGTCGGTCAGCATGAATGTCGGCAATATTAATGATGCAGCCCTTCTGTTCTTTAAGGTGAGGTGCGGCGGCCTGCGATAAAAAGAAGGGTGCTTTCAAGTTTGTGCCCATTAAGTCATCCCATTCAGTTTCGGTGACTGAGCCCAGTTGGGTCGGGTAAAAACTGGAGGCATTGTTAAGCAGCACGTCGAGTCGACCCCAAGTCGCCAGAGCATCTGCAACCACTGCGGGTAGGGCCGCCTGGTCCAGTAAATCCGCACGCACGAGTACCACGGAGTTTTCACGTTGCCCATTGAGCTCGGTTTGAAGTGCGTGGGCCGATTCACGTGAGCCACGATAATGCAGCACCAGCCGGGCGCCTTCCTTGTGCAGAGTACGGGCAATTACCGCGCCAATGCGTTGCACGCCACCGGTAATCAGGATGACTTTATCTTGAAGGGTACCCGGCGTTATCTCATCAGGGCCCGCATTATTGCTAGAAGGTTCTGTGATATCATTCAAGCGATTTTTTCCAATGTGGTTGTCTGTTGTTATCGGTGGTTGTCAGAAGTTGTCTGTCGCTGTTTGTCGTTATCAGCAGTTACCGACGATGTAGTGGGTTTTTTATTGGTGTTTTATTGTACACGGCTGCGCACACCATAACCCACTAAACTGACATATTACAGCTTTAGCCCTGCGCTCAAGTCGCTTGCCAATGACCGATTAACCGTCGTCGCCACCCGCCATCATTAATACAAAAGCCCATTTACTATGACTACCCCACGTTCTCCCGAAGATTCATCTCACAATCCACTTTTCGAGTTGCCAGAACCCGATGCCGACGCGCAGGCGCACAGTGAGAGACTAATAGCACGCATCGCCGAGGACATTCACGCCAGCGGCGGCCGAATCAGTTTTGCACGCTACATGGAACTGGCCTTGTTTGCACCGGGCCTTGGGTATTATTCGGCAGGCTCTCAAAAATTTGGTGAACAGGGTGATTTTGTCACCGCCCCTGAAATTTCCCCCTTGTTTTCCCGCGCCCTGGCCCGGCAAATAGGAGAAGTGCTCGCCGAAATAACCGCTGGCGATGTGTCGGATGCTGACGTGCTGGAAGTGGGTGGGGGTACAGGCACAATGGCCGCCGAAATACTGGCCGAACTGGAAAACCAGGGTAAATTGCCGCAGCGCTACCTCATTCTTGAACTCAGTGCCGATTTGCAAGCACGTCAGCGTGAAACCCTAACGGCACGGGTACCGCATTTAATCGAACGGGTACAGTGGTTAACCGAATTGCCAAAGGCCGGTTTTCGCGGAGTCGTCGTCGCCAACGAACTATTGGACGCCTTGCCAGTGCATTGTTTTGTAACCACCGATAAAGGCGTGCAAGAACGCTTCGTCACGTTTCAAAAAGGGCGCTTTCAATGGGGTGCGATTGAAGAAAACCCAGAAGCACTACCACTGCCATCGCATCTGTCAGCATTTGTTGCAGGGATGCCGAGCGGTTATGCGTCAGAAATCAATACAGCGGCCTCGGGCTGGGTGCAATCCATTGCCAACTGCCTGGACACAGCAGTGGTCTTTCTCATTGATTATGGTTATGCCGCCCATGAGTATTACCATCCTCGTCGCAACCGTGGCACATTAATGTGCCATTACCGGCACCGCGCCCATGATGACCCGTTTGTATACCCCGGCCTGCAAGACATCACCGCGCATGTTGATTTTACCGCCATAGCGGAAGCCGCTGTAGCCTCCGCGTTGGAGGTGCGAGGCTACAACACACAAGGGTTTTTCCTGTTAGGCTGTGGCATTACAGAATTAGTACAGCCCCATGAATCATTGAGTGAAAAACAGCAAATCCTGCAAGCACAACAAATGCGCACACTGACTCTACCCGCAGAAATGGGCGAGCGATTTAAAGTTATCGCCCTGGCACGAAATTATGACGCTCCCCTGCGCGGATTTACCCTGCAGGACTTACGGCACCAGCTATGAGTAGACGCGATTCAACTGAGAAAAACATGAGCGAAAAAATCAAACAAACGCAAGCCATGCTGGCCAAACACCACCGCGACGGCAAAGCCTTTGCGCAAATGATGAAAGATACCTACGCCGGCCGCTTTAACGACGACTTCTGGACAATATGGGCCGAGCGAATTGAACCGATATTATCAAGCGAGCCCGTTGTGCTGGATTTAGGCACCGGGCCCGGATTATTTCTTAAAGAAGTTACCCAGCGCAATCCAAAGATCAAGGCCATCGGCATTGAGTGTGCCGAGTACATGCTGGAAGCCGCACAAGATTTACCCGTTAACGGTGAAATAATCATCGCCGATTTGCATGACCCCCACTTACTGTTAGCCGACAACAGCGTCGACGCCGTCATAGCCTCAGTCGTATTGCACGAAATGCATCAGCCGATTCGTACCCTGCACGAAATGCAGCGATGCTTAAAACCCGGTGGCATCTTTTATGTCATGGACTGGGTGCGAGCACCCCTCAAGCAATACTTGGGCAACAGCACTGTTGCCGTATTTGAGAAAACAACGACGGTAACCGAGCTGGAAGACGTATTTATTCATTTCATCGAACACAATCGCTTTAGTATCGATGACCTGACCTTCATGCTGGAAAGTACCGGATTCCGCATATTGGAAAAAACACCCTTAAGAGATGGACAAATGGCGCGGCTGGTAGCTCAAAAGGTATAAAGTCCGGAATCTGGCAGTTTGAAGGCATTCTGGGTTTTTCTCATTCCCACGCTCTGCGTGGGAATGCATATAGCTTCACGTTGGTATGGGTTCCAACGCAGAGCGAAGCGAAGGAAACAGAGTTAATATCAATTCAATACCAAAGGATTTAATCATTACTGATGAACGCCCTTTGTATTCCTCGTTCCCACGCTCTGCGTGGGAATGCATATTACTTCACGTGGTATGGGTCTCAACGCAGAGTGTAGGAACCAGCGCTAAAAAAGTAAACCGTCATTCCGGCATGGTTTAGGCCGGAATCCAGAAGGGCTGACGTTATCTCGCCACGTTCGCTGTTATCATTCGTTATTATCATTCGTTATTAAAAAACGTGAGCCGGAAATACCGGCCTGTTAATGTTACTCATTCACCAAAGGTAAAACATGGATAGTCTCCACGCCATATTTCTCGCACTACTACAAGGCATCACCGAGTTCCTACCCGTCTCCAGTTCCGCCCACCTGATACTGTTACCGCGTTTACTCGGCTGGCCAGATCAAGGGCTGGCATTTGATGTCGCCGTACACGTCGGAACCCTAAGCGCCGTGGTACTTTATTTCCGGCGTGAACTGGTGCCCATGACACAAGACTGGTTTCAGTCACTACTCACACGAAAAAACACCGCCAACAGCCGACTCGCCTGGGCGGTACTGTGGGGCACAATCCCCGTAGGATTAGCAGGCCTGTTATTAAAAGGCTATATAGAAGACAACCTGCGCTCCGAATTAGTCATCGCCGCCGCCACCATAGGTTTTGGTTTATTGTTGTGGTGGGCGGATGCCAAAGGAAAAAGAAACCGTGACGAATACAGCCTACGGGTAAGCGACATCCTTATCATCGGCGTCGCACAAGCACTGGCACTCATACCCGGCACCTCGCGCTCAGGTGTCACTATGACCGCAGGCCTCATGTTGGGTCTTTCACGACAGGCCGCTGCTCGATTCTCCTTTTTATTATCAATCCCGGTCATCACCCTTGCCGGTGGACTGTTAACTTTAGACTTAATCAAAGAGCCGAGCAGGGTCGACTGGTCAGCCATGACCATTGGCGTCATCACCTCAGCCATCACCGCCTATGTGTGCATACACTTCTTTCTGAAATTGTTAGAACGCATCGGCATGTTACCGTTTGTCATCTATCGTATGGGGCTGGGTGTCTTGCTGTTATTCTTATTCCTGTAAAACAGCTCGCCCCAACGGCATAAAATTACCGGATCAAAATTGTTAGATCAACATTGTCAGACCAACATTGTTAGACCAAC
This sequence comes from Ectothiorhodospiraceae bacterium, assembly GCA_002401775.2. GTDB lineage: Bacteria > Pseudomonadota > Gammaproteobacteria > SZUA-152 > SZUA-152 > SZUA-152. The sequence continues at coordinate 3,165 of NVUB02000176.1, read as the reverse complement.
ATTGTTAGACCAAAATATCGCCAAGGCCACATGAATAACAACCGTCAATGTTAGACACACCGCCGTCATCACTTCATTTCCTAGGCGCAATCGCCGCCCTGGGGTCCGCCTTATGTTGGGCGCTTGCCGCCATCTTATTCCGTCGAATCGGTAACACCGTCAGCGCCTTCGGTATGAACCTTGGCAAGGGAATCGTTGCCACTATCTTCTTGCTCATATTGCTGTTCGGTTCATTTGTGTTCACAGAGGGCGCGCCAGCAATAGCATCGGTAGACAACCAAAGCCTACTGTTTCTCGCATTAAGCGGTTTAGTGGGAATCTGTCTCGGCGACACACTCTACTTCGCCACCTTGATTCGCCTCGGGCCGAGAGTCACCTTGTTGATGGGCTCGTTAATCCCCGTCGTCACCGCACTGGCAGCCATTTTGATGTTAGGCGAACGAATCAGTTTACTAGCAGCAACAGGGCTAGGGCTAACCATAATCGGCGTCGCCATAGTGCTGTGGGACAAAGCACCCGACAACAGCACCCCCGTGCAATGGAAAGCCGGAATAGGGTTTGGAATGTTATTTGTATTGTTAGAATCAGCAGGCATTATTCTCACCAAAATGGGCGTACAAGAAGTCCCAAGCCTAGAAGCCACCTTCATTCGGCAAACCGTCGCCATCGCAGGACTCACCTTTTGGGGACTCGCCGCCGGAAATTTACTCGGCTGGTTAACCCCCTTAAAAGACCCAAAAACACGCCGGAAAATAATCATTGCCGCACTCATCGGCGCATTACTCGGCACCTGGTTATCCGTGCTCGCCTTAAAACACACCCATGCCTCCGTCGCCGCAGCGTTAAACTCCACCAGCCCACTGTTCGTACTACCCCTCGCCGCCTATATGATGAAAGAGCGCATAAGTCGGAAAGCAATAATGGGCGCAGCAATGGCAGTGGTAGGAATAGCCGGGTATTTTTTAACGATAACCCTTTAGCGCTTTTCGGTAGGGAATTGGGTGGTGTTTCGGAATATTTATTCTGGAGGTAGACATAAAGCCAGTCATCAGGTATTAACTGACGCCACTAACAATTCCTACAGTAATTAATGTGAAGGAACTCACCAGTAGTGCGAGACATATTTTTTTGTATTTATCTTTATTTAGGTTGAGTAACAAAAGTATAGAAGCAAAACAGAACATTGAGGCAGCAATAAAATAAGTGCCGGGTGCGGCAATGTGATAAGTGTTCATGCTAACTCGGCCTGGAATTGTAATGCTTTCGCTAAAGCCAATATATAGGCCAAGCATAATTAAGCATGCCGCTAATAACAATTCAAAAATAGTTGAAGCCTGCATGTTAATAACAATTATTGTGGAAATACTATCTTGTAATTATTTTTCCAGATGTTTCTTGTGTTGCTATGGAACTGTTTTTCAAATTGCGTTAAAAGGGTTAAGCACAACTTGTCAGTTTGCAAGCCTCCAAGTGCTCTAAAGATAGCTTTTAGGTGGCTAGTTGGCACATTGTTTTGTTCTGATATTTTAGAAAATTTGTGCAGTACACTGGTTGACGTTTTTCGCCATAGATTGTTGTACTCCATAGTAGCGGAAGAGCTCTTTTGTATCGGCCCCGAACTTATATTGGATAAAATTTTTGCAGAACCCGTTGGAATAGTCATGTCAAATGCCCATGCAGTTGTTGTGTAAGCAATGCACCGATAAGAATACATGCGGTGTCCTATCTGTTTAGCGTTGACTAAATTTACCATCTGAGTAACAGGAAAAAGTAATATGCCAGCAAAGGAAGCAGCTGATATGAGTGTTGAAGTCACTGCACCTGATAATAATGTGTTGAGGCTCGGGATGAGTTCCGCGAGTGATAGGATGTCGTTCGCGTTGCTTAAACTGTCGATTAATGCACTAAAAACTGGAAAATTTTGTCCAATAGCATTATGGTTTTCCCCTAGTATGTCTTGGATTATTTTCTTTTTCTCTGAGTCACTCAGTATGTTGTGTTGCATAGTAGTGCCTCATTCCTTGGGATTTGATGGAGTAATTTGGTGAAAACTAGAATTCTATCTTTATTAAGGGTTGTATTACAAGGAAGGGCGGATATGTTTTATAGAAGCTTTACGGTTTTCATGTTAATTTTTCTCATTTCCTGTAGTGCGTCAAAACCAAAAAATGGATTTGATAGTATTTGTTATATTTTTGAAAAGGCATCTACTAAGAAATTGAATCCGGAAGAGTTAGGCCGTTACATAGCCACTGAGCTAGATACCGTAATAGAGGGTAGGCCAGTTTCCCAGGATATTAAAGAAGTTTACTATGCCCTTTTTAATGTAAATCCTGTAGAACGCTACGGGCTATTTAAGGAATCTGCTGAGTCAGCTTTAAAGAGGCGGTGGGATTGCGAAGCTATGAAAGCGCAATATCATGAAAAATGATATGGTAAGCAAGTTTTGCTTGTTGATGAAATGTTGGCATAACAAACCCACCGAAACCACCAGTCACTACCGAAACATCAACAACCACCATCGGGGAGGGTTTCAAACTCACCCTTACCATCAGATATCACCCATGCGGAAAAAGCCGAAAAGAACCGCAAACCCCTCCCCTCGTCATACCGGCGCAGGCCGGTATCCAGAAAGCCAGTAAAAACCCCCGGTTTTCAAGGATCGTACTCCTTACCTTACAGACAGGCTTGCAAAAAGGCTTACTGGCGCTTGCTGGCTAATACCGTGCGACACAGAAAGTAGGGCACGTAACATAAATATGCTAACCTCCATAGCATACTGTAGCTCGCGTTTCCCCAAAAATGGCCCTAAAGATGCCCGGCTACGTGAAACGGCCAACCGACAAAAATTGTCCCCAAAAACACCCCAAACAAACACCAAAAACGCTCATGAACATCGAACTCACCGACAAACAAAAAATCCAGATTATAAACTCCGAAGACGTCTACGCCATCATGCAAAAAGTGCTGCTGCGCGAAGACATCATCGATCAGGAAAAAGAACACTTCTGGATCATAGGGCTCACCACCCGCAACAAAATCCTCTTCGTCGAACTCGTCAGCCTCGGCAGCGTCAACGCCACCACCGTAGAACCCATGAACGTATTTCGGGTCGCCATACTCAAAAACGCCGTCCAAGTCATTCTGGTACACAACCATCCCTCA
>NVUB02000175.1 GCA_002401775.2 Ectothiorhodospiraceae bacterium | reverse complement strand
GAAACCATTGAAAAATGAGTAAAATACACACCAATATTTGTGTTTAAAATCACCTTTTGGCTATTAAAATGGTAACGTTAAGAAAGTGGGTTGCCATGCCAAGTACCACCGAAATTTTCGACCGGGGAATGCAGGTCAGTTGATGGCAAGCACGTTTTAAAAGTACCTGAAATGGCTTAGACCAATCATTTTATCGGTAAAATGATTGGTCAAAAAGTTAATTAACTATTAGTTGCGTGTTTTTATCAACAAAATCAATGGGTAAGCTTGGTTCTACCCAATATGCCCAAATGTGCTCATATTAATTAAATTGCAATTGATTATTTCTATGCCGTTTTCAACTCGCGATTGGTTATAAAGCCGAGCGCGATAATAGTGGCTGCAAAACCAAGGTGCAGGAAGTTATCTGCCGCATTAATATGAATAACACCTAACAAACGACCTTCTTGCGCGTCGCCTAGCATAATGAACCCAAGAATTGCTACTCCCAGGTAGACGGCGCCAAAACTCTTCATAAATAGAACGGATGCTTTGGCGCCCATTCTTGCCACGATTACAAATCCTATTGCGGTTAACAGATGTACTAAGTCGTGCATTAAATTAGTTAAAAATATTCCATCTGTTCCAACTAGCGGGTTTGGTATACGTGCCATAAAAAACGATATTGCAAACGCACCGGATAATAACCAGGCGACTTTCTGTGCTTGAAAATTCATTGTTTAAATCCTCTTGTGCTGTTTAATATCGAGAGCCCGTACTGACGGAAGAAAGATCATCAGTACGGGCATACTCGTGAAAGTGTTTAAAAGTGCTATTTACGTAAAGATGAAACCATTATTTCAGCATGTGCCTGATGACCTTTAAATATTCCTAAGCCAGTTTTAAACAGTTCTTTTACTTCTGCATTTTCAATGTTCGGGATGAAAGAATTCTCAACCAGATCATTAACCGCTTTGTGATAGCTGAGTTCATTATTAGCGTAACGTTTATCAAATTCAGCACCTTTTAGTTGCCTCATTTCGTTAATCAGTTGATGTGACCTCTGAATGAGTTGCTTACTTAAATAATTATCCATAGGTGAAACCTTTAGTTTCTTCAGTAAAGCTAAAGCCCGATCATTGACAGCGGTATGGTCGCGAATCATCGATCTTGCAAAATCATGAATATCCGGGTTAGTCGAAATTGCGAGTGCAAGATGCGCGTAACGAATATCAATGTTATCGGCGGTATAGGCAACGTGCGCTATTTCCACGTCTGACAAATTTTCTGGATTGTTGGTTTCGGCAGTGGCGCAGCCAGCCACTAAAGCGCTAGCCAGGACTGACTGAAGTAATCCGAGAAGTATCTTATTCATGGTAAATCTCCTGAAGCTTGATGGTTAAGTAATATGAGAGTTATCCCCCAGTGCTTAGAGTATTGGAGCTATTAAGACTTAACCATCCAGTTAATACATATTTACATACCATTCGTACACTTTAATTGTATTAGTAATCAAGCTTGTGTAGCATGTTATTTTTAATAACCTGCGTCGTGGCCATGGATATAATTAGCGATGTGCTCAGTTTGCTGAAGCTAGAGAGCACGATCTACTTTCGAACTGCATTTTTCGAACCCTGGGGAATACGTGTCCCTACCTTTGAAAATGTAGCCCGATTTCATTTTGTACATCGAGGGCGTTGCTGGATCACAGTGGGTGATAATAGCGTTGAGCTAAATCAGGGTGATTTAGTGATTATTCCGCATGGAGCTGATCACACGATACATGATCCGATTGATGCAAAAATTGAGTCGTTAAAAAAAGCTACCGCAGAGTATCTGGGTGAAGGTGTTTTTTGTTATGGCGAGAAAGGCAACAGTAATGATACACAATTAGTTTGCGGGCATTGGTCATTCGATCCAAATATCTCCCATCCTTTGATCGATACGTTACCACCGCTTGTTCACATAAAGCGTTCTAATAAAACCAGTTCATGGTTAGAGCATTCGCTTGAGATGATTGGCTATGAAACTGAAATGCAACAACCTGGTTATCAGCAAATTGCCAAGAAATTATCAGAAACAATTTTCACGTATGCGATAAGAAATTATTTAACGGCTGAAAGTGAAAATAGCCAGTTTTATGGCGCGTTACGAGATAAGAAAATTTTAAACGTACTGCAAGCGTTGCACCAATCACCTTCACATAGCTGGGACCTGGAATCGATGAGCTCAGTTGCTAATTTATCACGCACCGGTTTTATCAATCGATTCACCAAATTGGTAGGCATGACTCCACTACAATACTTAACGCATTGGCGAATGCAAATTGGCTGTCGGTTGTTACTGGACTCAGATTGTCCAATTATTGATATCGCTGAAAAAGTGGGTTATCAATCAGAAGCTGCGTTTGGCAGAGTGTTTAAAAAGCACTTCAATATTGGCCCGAGTGGGTACAGGCGACACGACAAGTTGAATTATGCTGCTGAGGACTGAAATATCGTTAACCAACAGCTCAACTAACCGCTCAACTAACAGAGGCGGCCCACGCTAAGCCTATGAAAATATTGATAAATGAATAAAAAATAAACCACTATTGGTGCTTAAAATCAGATTTTTGCTTTTAAAAGGGTAATTTTAAGAAAAGGGAGTTGCCAAGCCAAGAATTCATTGACATTTTCTACTGGGGCATGCCAGGTTCTTGATTGTCTGTTAACCAAAAGGGCTGACCTTTTAACGAGGGTTTACCGGCAGAATATATAGTTGTTTTCACTGTTGTTGCGGATGGTAAAGCTGAGCAAGTTTTTAAGCCTTTACTCGGCGCTTTTAATGCTGGTATGAGCCGGGTACCAAACATTGCCAATGCGTAAGCTGGCTGACCGGTTTACTGATTTCACATCCCACCGTAAATTAATAAAATTTATGGATATATATTTTGTTTTTTTGATTCAGTGATTTGGTTTTGGCGAAAATATTGTCGGAAACATTTACACTTTCCATTTGATATAGAATTTTTTTCTTTAACATTATGATTTCCTTAGCGTACTTACTAGTGGCATATAAAATGCTGCTGTATTTATTGCGATTAGATTAATCTTTGTTTAACAAAGAAGGAGTTTATAATGGTTACAGCCTGTATTCGTACCACACTAATCGGTTTATTACTGATGGTAAGCAGCCACGCTCAAGCCTTATTGCTTGTACCGGGTGGTGAGTTTACAAATGAGTCATCTTACCCTGCTTACAGTAATCCCGATGCCGCTGATATCAGCACTATTCTTGGTGTGTCGGTAGATCTTTTATATAAGGATAATCATGAAGGCAGCGAGGAAGGAATGGCAAACTTTATGATGTCATATGAAACAACCTACTCCAATACAATGGGCGATCCATCTGATGCTTTGATCGAATATATAAGTGGCGACGTGATAACAGATGCAAACTGGTTGCTTGTTAAAGATGGGGATCATGATCCAATTTGGTATCTGTTTGACATATCAATGTGGGATGGTCTTGAAGACATCATGATGATTGGTTTTTGGCCGGATAAAGGGGCTATTTCGCATGTTTCCATCTTTGATGGTGATACGACGACAAGAATACCTGAACCCGGTTCGCTTTGGTTGTTTTTGTTAATATTATTTTCATTTTCTGTATTACGAGGTCAATCATTCGTTAATAAATAAACGTTAAAAGATTGGTAAGGGTGTTCACTGCGCCCTTACCATTTTCGTGAAGATTGGCCGTTATCTTTTCAAACTTATTCAAGCAGGACACCAAACTTTAAGAGCTCAACAGATATGATCAGGTTGTCAGCGCACATGTCGGATGTCCGATTTACACTCGATTTACATTCTGACAGTCGCCGGTATGACGATGAAAATATAACTCGGTTTGAATGGGAACTACTTTGGGTATTTTGAGTGTTTGATTAGCCAACGCAAACACGCAGAGCGGCAAAAAACGTAAAGTAAGATTAATGCCCTTGCGCCACGTCGTAAATCTCTCTGTAAATCTCTCTGTAAATCTCTCCGTAAAACACGTTGTAAAACACGTCGTTAAAAGTACCGTCATTCCGGCAGGGTTTTGAGCCGGAATCCAGTGTCTTTTTGTCGGTTAGTCGTCTGTTACGAGTCACTGGTTTCCCGTATGAGAAATTCTGGGGTGATGTGGTATATGGCCATTCATGAGGTGGTTGTCTTCTATTCAGTCTTGTATTCAGGATAGGTCGTGGTGGGTACCTACGAAAAACAGAGTCATTTATTTGGCACCAAACCTGCATTACCCTATTCAGTTTGTTCATATAGAGGCGCTATTAAAGGATGGCATAAATGCCTGCTTAGTCGCCAGTTTGGTCGCCAGGAATGAAATTTGCTGATTATTGACACCATTAAATACCGGTTAAGACGTCCAGGTTTGTGGCATCGAGGTTTTCGCCTCTCTGGTATGACGTTTTTGCTTTGGGTGATTGTGGTCGGCCTACTGCTGGCCAGTGCCAGCCTTTATTCTGCACCGCTACCTGATCCCTCTAAACCGCGTGCCGCTCCGCAACACCGGCCAATTATATCGCCCGTAGCGCCTAATATGCGCCGTTTTCTGGCTGAACCTGCACCCGTAAAAAACCGTAAACAAGCGATAGATGAAGCCCGTCTTTCTGTTAATAGCATACAGCTTATGGGGGTTGTTGATCGTCCTGATCACGACATATTGCTCGAAGAACTGGCTGAGTTTGTCGAAAAGAAACGACTGGCGGCTGTTGCCCTGCAAACGCGTCTTAAGCGTGATTCTCCCGAACCGATGAACATGCAGGGGCAGGAGGAATCTACTTCTGAATCTGTCGATAAAAAACCGTCCGCTGAGTTGCAGGAAATGGAGGTGAGTATCGAGCAGTTCCTGGCGAGCAAGGCCCCTGAAAACTTACTGACATTGCAACAGCTGCAAGAGATTGCCGCCGGGGTGGCCCAATATTACCGAGACCGAGGCTTTATTTTGGTGCGTGCCGTTATTCCGCCGCAAACCATCAAAGAAGGCCGACTACGAATACGGGTGCTCGAGGGAATTTTGGGTAATGTTCTTTTTGAAAAGAACACACACTACAACTCAGAGCAGTTGATGAGGCCGTTCCGTGAATTACTGAATGAGCCCGTGACTAAGGATGCCATTGAACAAGCCATGCTGCTGCTCAATGATTATCCGGGTTTGAGAACCTTTGCGGTATTTCGGCCGGGTTTAAAACCGGGAGAAACTGACTTGCTGGTTTCCGTTTTGGAGGAAAGCAATCGTTCGACCACTTTGCATATGGATAATTATGGCTCGGAGTTTACCGGAGAATATCGTGGCAGAATTAATGTTGACTGGAATAACCCCACCAACAACATCGATCGTTTGCGCATAAGCCTGTCTAAAACCTATGATCCTGGTAACGGTAATTTTGGTTCTTTGTATTACGAGAGAAATGCCTTTGGTCCTAAAAATATATTTGGCTTAGGTGCCAGCGTTAATCGATATTCGTTGGGTGCGGCTTTAGAGGTCCTGGGGATTTCAGGTGTCACAAAACAGGCACAAATCTACTGGCGTCGTGCATTTCATCGCAGCCGATTATTTAATAGTTATGCCTTACTTCAACTTAGTCGAAAGTCCGCCAAACTTGATGTGACCACAGGTTCGGATCAGGCGGATGAACTGACGGTACTCAGTGTGGCAATGGGGTTTGACTGGTCAAGTGCCTCACGGCGACACATGATTAATGCCAATCTCCAATACAGCCAGGGGTATGGCGGGCTGTTAGGGGCAATGGAAGCTACCACAGACCCGACACTCACTAGCACAAGCCGGCAAGGCGGCTCGCTACTGTACGCTGGTGGTGATTTTTCCAAGGTGAATCTGGATTATGCCCTGTGGTACCGTTTTAAGCCAAACCACATGTTGCATGTTTCTTTTCGCGGCCAGTCATCTCAGGACTTGTTAACGTCGTTAGAACAAATGGCCATTGGTGGCCCTAACAGTGTGCGGGCTTATTCTGCGGCTGAGTTTTTACGCGACAAGGCTTTGTCGACCAGTATTGAATGGTTAATAAACGCGCCCGGTTTTTCTCAGTGGAAAGCGTTTGGCCGTAAACGCTGGGGAGAAGTATTACAGGTGGCCTTTTTTGCTGATTATGCGAAAGGCTGGTTGAACGACCCCTTGGCGAGTGACCGGGAGGTGGTAAGCCTCAGTGGTATTGGCACGGGCCTGCGCTTTCAGTATGAAGATTTTTCAATGCGTTTTGAATTCGCCTCCCCCCTGGGAGATGAAAAACCGGGTAACGACCGTGACCCGCAATATTTTTTCGAGATGAATTATGTCTTTTAATCGTCAATATTCTATACACCGCACAAACAAACGAACCATTGTTTTGTTCGCCGTGCTGATCTTATTAATGGCCAGTTCTATCGGGCATGGTGCTCCGAAGGGCGGGCAAATCACCTCGGGCAGCGGGCAAATACAGACTGCCGATGCACAAACTACGGTTATTGTACAAACAACGCCTGCTCTTTCTATTAACTGGCAAAGCCTTAACCTTGGCAGCAACGAAACGCTGCGTTTTGAACAACCCGGAAGAGAGTCCGCTGCCTTAAATTATATTCTTGATCAACAACCTACCCAAATCCTGGGCAGTATTAATGCTAATGGCCGGGTTTTTTTAATGAATCCAAATGGCATTATCTTTGGTGAGAGTGCGCGCATTAACGTCGGCGCTCTCATTGCGGGTGCTTTCTCTTTAGAAAATAGTATAGGGAATGGAATAAATAGTGGTATGGATATGAATACCGTGAATGTAAATGATGTGTTTTCAATCATCACTTCATCGGGAATAGTTGAAAATGCAGGCGTGATTTCAACACAAGATGGCGGCTCTGTTGCACTGATCGGACAACAGGTTACCAACAGCGGTGTTATTAATGCCCGTCTGGGAAAAATACAATTACTCAGCGCCGGCAGTGCAACAATGAGTTTTGACGATGACGGTTTAATACAGTTTTCCATCAATGAAAAAATAACCGAAAACGTACTGGGCTATGAATCGGCCCTGTTAAATAGTGGCACATTACAGGCGCAAGGTGGATACGTTGTGCTGGAAGCCAGTACGGCCAATGATATCTATGGGAATGTTGTTAATAACAGCGGCGTTATACACGCCAATCGCATTAGTAATGTCGGCGGTGTGATTCGTCTTGAAGGAACGGGTGGTAATGTTATTAACAGTGGCGACCTTATCGCCCAGGGCCAGGGAAATGAGCAGGGTGGCGACATCCAACTCTTTGGCGACCGCGTCGGTGTATTTGGTAATGCCAACATTGATGCATCGGGTAATAACGGCGGCGGCACTATCGCCATCGGTGGTTTTAGAAAAGGCGCAGGGCATAATATTGCCGAATTTACTCAGGTTGATGCACAAACACAGATACGCGCCGATGCTATAGCGACGGGGCAGGGCGGCGAAATCGTTATTTGGGCGAATGACACCACCTGGGCAATGGGTAGCGTATCGGCAACGGGCGGGCAGAATACCGGTGATGGCGGGTTTATTGAAATATCGGGAAAACAAGGATTGGTACTGAATGCCAACGTTGACCTGAGTGCCACTAATGGCGCATTCGGCACGTTGTTACTCGACCCTACAGACATCACTATTTACGACCAGAGTGCCGGTGTTCAGGCCAATGATGCTCAGTTACCTGATTTGTCGGATGCGACACGGGGAGCAGGTACTTTTGATATTGGTGAATTGGCCCTAGAAGCCCTCACCGGTACCAGTAACGTAGTACTGGAGGCCACCAATGACATCACCATTAATACGTTGATTACCGATAACGTACTGGCGTTCAATATTAACAGTGGTGGTTCAATCGTCATGACCGCCGACTCAGACAACAGCGGCGTGGGGAGCTTTTCAATGGATGTGGGTGACACCGTGTCTACGCAAGGCAGTTCACTGAGTATTACCGGCGCCGGAATTACCCTGGGCACATTGGACACCGATGGGCCGGGTACGGATGGCGTTATTACCGTGAGCAGTTCGGCCAGTGCATCCATCGGCACTATGACCAGCGGTGGAGCCGCCATTAATATCGCCATCGACAATGACAATAATGGCACCGAAACACTCACCATAAACTCAACACTCACGGGGTCGTCTGTCAGTTTTGTGGGGGGTAGTAATGGTGGCGATACGTTGGTGGGTCCTAATCAAACTAATGCCTGGACTATCACCAATTTAAATATCGGTACCCTCAACGGCGCCAGTTTTTCAAACTTCCCCAATCTTACCGGAGGAAGCGTCGACGATACTTTTACCCTCACCGGCATTGGCAGCATTACCGGCCAATTTGACGGCGGTGCACACACCCTTCAAGACACTGTAGATTACTCAGGAAAAACGGGCATTATTAACGTTATTCTCAATACGGATGTTACCAATATTGAAAACCTGGTGGGGGCCGGCGCAGACAATACACTGGTGGCACAAAACATAGCGAATACCTGGTTGATCACTTCGCAAAATGACGGCTCCGTCAGTGGCATTACCTTTACCGACTTCAGCAACCTCACCGGTGGCAATGATACGGATGACTTTATCCTGAGCGGTGGTTCAGTCACTGGGACGATAACCGGTGGTGGTGGTGGTGACAGTCTAACCGCAAATGACACGCCTAACATTTGGAGTATATTGTCGGCCGATGGCGGAAACGTCGACGGCGTTTTTGCTTTTAACAGCATAGAAAGCATTACCGGTGGCAATGGTGCAGACTCTTTTGTATTAAATGCCGGTGCTATTAGCGGCACCATTGACGGCGGGGGTGGTGGAGATACATTAGCCCCTGACAATGTCGCCAATACTTGGGATATAACCGCCAATAATGCCGGTACCGTCAATGGGGTAGGCGCCTTTATCAGTATTGAAAATCTCAACGGACGTAATGATATTGATACCTTTGCCATTGGTGCAGGTTTTAGTATCAGCGGTACCATCAATGGGGGAGGAGGGTCAGACACCATTGACCTGTCCACCCAACCGGGCTCGGTACTGGTAGATCTGGGTGGCACGAGTTACGCCAACATAGAACAATATACCGGTAATGCCAGCGACAGTACCTTAATCGGCGATGATGTCCCAAACATTTGGACAATTAACGGCGCGTTTGATGGTTTTAACGATGGCACCGTCGGCTTGGTAACCTTTATTAATTTCACCGATCTAACCGGGGGAACCGATAGCGACAGTTTTTCATTAACCGGAGGTACCTTAACGGGAGCGATCATTGGCGGTGGCGGCACCGACTCATTGATCGGAGATAATTCCGCCAATACCTGGAATATTGTCAGTGCAGATGCAGGCAACGCCACCGGTGTCGGATCATTTTCCGGTATTGATAATCTCACCGGCAACGCCAGCACCGATGACTTTATTTTTGCCGATGCCAGTAGTCTTAGTGGCGTCATTAACGGCAGTACCGGAAACGACAGCGTAGACTTGTCTGCACAGTCTGGCGCGGTGGTGGTGAACATGGGGTTTGCCGGATTCGCTAACATCGAAACCTTTATCGGCAACAATACCAACAGCACTCTCGTCGGCGACAACATAAACAATACCTGGACAATAACCGGTGCTAATTCCGGCACCATTAATGTCACCAGTTTTAATAATTTTAACAATCTCACCGGGGGTGCAAATACCGATGAATTTACCCTTGCAGGGGGGAGCATTACCGGTCAATTGAATGGTGGTGCCGATATCGATACGTTAATAGGGGATACCACAGCCAATACCTGGAACATCACCACTGCTGATGCGGGTTCGGTGTCGGGAGTCTCTGGTTTTAATAATATTGAAAACCTCACGGGAAGTAGCAGCACTGATGATTTTGTATTCTCTGACCCTGGCACAATATCCGGTGTTATTAACGGCGCGTCCGGTGGCGACAGCGTAGATTTCAGTGCCAAAACGGGTGCGGTTACGGTTGATGTCGCCAACGTAAACTTTAACAGTATTGAAACGTTTGTCGGTAATAACAGCAACAGCACATTGCTCTCCGACAACTTACCCAATAACTGGAGCATCACAGGGGTTAACGACGGCACGGTCGGTATAATCGCTTTTAGAGACTTTAATAATCTGACTGGTAATGATGGTACCGACGATTTTTCATTCGCCGTAGGAGGCAGTGTGACCGGAGCCATTATTGGCGGAATGGGTAACGACAGCATTCAGGGATTTGATGCCAGTACCACCTGGAATATTACCGGCGCGGACGTTGGTAACCTCAGCAGTGTCGCATCATTCAGTGGTATAGAAACACTGCAAGGCGGTAATGGTATCGATACCTTTGTGTTTTCCGATGCTGCCAGTTTTAGCGGCATTATAAACGGAGGGGCAGGCACCGACGTAATAGACCAGTCAGCAGAATCTGGGGCAGTGTCCATAGACCTGACCACATCGACTTTTTTCAACATTGAGTCCTTTATCGGCAACAATACCAATAGCACCTTTACCGCCGCCAACAGTGTTAACTCATGGTCACTCACCGGCATTAATACCGGTTCAGTGAATGGGGTAATTTTTTCCGACTTCAACAACATAACCGGCAATACTCAATCCGACCAGTTCAATATTAATGGGGGCTCAATAACGGGCTTAGTGGATGGCGGCGCAGGCAATAATAGCTTGAATGCAGACAATACCATTAACAGCTGGAATATTATTGGTGCGAACGCCGGCAACGCCACCAGTATTGCCAACTTTACCCAAATTAATAATCTCAATGGCGGCACCATGGTCGACACGTTTACTTATGCCAACGGTTCCAGTGTGAGCGGCGTGATTAATGGTGGCAGTGATAATGACACTGTCGATTTTTCAGCCGAGTCAGGCACCCTCAGTATTGTTTTAGGCGTGAGTAACTTCACCAGTATCGAAACCTTCATCGGCAATAATATTGACAGCACATTCGTTGGCCCTGTGAGTAATAATACCTGGGTGATTTCAGGTAATAACGATGGCTCCGTCGGCAGTATAAATTTCGTTAACTTTAATAACCTCACCGGTAATACATCCAGCGATGACTTTCAATTTTTAGACGGTAGTACCATTACCGGCGTTGTAGATGGAACAACAGGGTTGGATACCGTCGATTTTTCAGCAGAAACCGGCATCGTCAATGTCACTATTGGTAGCACCGGGTTTCTCAATATTGAAACCTTCAGAGGTAACAATAGTTCAAGTACCTTAACCGGCAACAATGTCGCAAACACCTGGAATATAAACGGCGTGAATGATGGCCTTATCGGTACCATTAATTTCTTTGGTTTTAATAACCTCGTGGGAAATAACGACACCGATAATTTCACCATCAATGGTGGGAACATTACTGGCAATGTCGATGGTGGAAGCGGCAACGACAGTATCGTCGCCGACAATACCGCCAATACCTGGACCATCACTTCAACGGATAACGGCAGTGTTACGGGGATATCCACCTTCACCAGCATTGAAAATGTACTCGGAAACGATGGCACCGATTCCTTTGTGTTTGCCGATGGCAGCAGTATTTCAGGCAGTGTGGATGGCGGCATCGGCTCCGATACGGTTGATCAGTCTGCGCAGTCCGGCATCATCAATATAATATTAGGCGGCAGTGGTTTTACCAACATTGAAAACTTCACCGGTAATGGCAGCAACACCACCTTAACGGGAGAAAACATCGCCAACAGTTGGACAATCAATGGCGCTAACACCGGAAGCGTAGGCGCCATTGGTTTTTCCAATATCAACAATTTACAAGGCGGCAGTGATAACGACACCTTTAATCTCAGTGGCGGCGTGTTAACCGGGCAGATCGATGGTGGCGGTGGCACGGGTACGGACCAACTACTTGCCGATAATGTTAATAACACCTGGAATCTCACCGGCGTCGATATTGGTAACGTCACCGGTATCGGCACGTTTAGCGGCATAGAAACGTTATCGGGTAATGCGGCCAGCGATACGTATATATTTGCGGATGGCAGTAGTTACAGCGGTGTGATCGACGGAGCAGCAGGAAACGATACTATCGATTATTCATCAGAAACCGGCGCCGTGCTTGTTTCACTCACGACCGGCCAATTACTGAACATTGAATCCTACATCGGCAATATTATCAATAGCACCTTAGTGGGTGAAAACATGACCAACACATGGTCCATTACCGCCGGTAATACCGGAACCGTAAACAGTATTAACTTTACCGGCTTTAACAATATTACCGGCAGTGCCAGCGTGGACACCTTTATACTGGCCGGTGGTAGTATCGCCGGTACCATTGATGGCGGCTCGGGAAGCGACAGCATACAAGCCGCAGACATGAACAATACCTGGAATATCACCGCCTCTGACGCCGGAAACCTCACCGGTGTTAATGCCTTCCAAAACATCAACAACCTGTTAGGTGGAAATGCCGCCGACACTTTTACTATTGACGCCAATCTTTCAGGAACCATCGACGCCGGAGCTGGAGATGATGTCTTCAACCTCGGCGGCCTCATCACCATCGGCGGAAGCCTCATTGGTGGGGCCGGTGCCGACATACTCAATGGCCCACCGGAAAATAGTAACTGGAACATAACCGCCATGAATAGCGGTACCGTAAACGGGGTCGGTTTTACCCAAATCGAATCACTCAACGGTGGAATAGGGGATGATAGCTTTAATATTACCAATGCCGCAGCGGCAATAATCACTGGAAACATCACCGGCGGAGCAGGCAATGACGACCTCTTAATCGACTACCTGAGCGCCTCAACCCGCACCCTTAATTTTGATGGACAAAGTGGTATAGACAGCATAAGCCTCACCGGAACCGGAACCAACCTGAGCAATAGTTACATTTTTAGCCCTGCCGGTGGCCCCGTGACCATTACCACAACCGATATCAGCAATACACAAAATGTTATTGGCACCGGTGTTGAAATCATTACCGACAGCATAACTGCCGGTAGTCTTTCATTGGTAGGCACCAGCAACGACGACGCCATTACTTTATCGCCCGGCGTTATATCAGGTACACAACCGGTCAGTTTTCAAATCTCTGGGTTAGCCTCACTGCAATTTTCAAACAAAACCGATTTGGACATTAATGCCGGCACCGGCAATGACACCGTAACGGTTACCGGCACCGTCACCGTGACGGGTGACATTGATATCAGTGCAGAGTCCATTATTCAAGGCACGGCCGGGGTACTTTCAGGGGACACCCTCACCATCAACCAGGCGACCACCATCGGCAGCGCCACAAATCCCTTTGCCACCTCAATAAACACCTTGCTCATCACCGGTGCCACGGTCGATGCCTACATCAGTGAAACCAATGCCGTTGCCATCGCCGTGGAAGATATATCAGGGGTATTGTCTCTCTCCGTTAACGCCGGTGATATTACCTCAGCAGGCAGTCTTACCGTAACAGGCTCATCTGCATTTTCGGTGGCCAATGGCGGCTCAATAATAGTAGGTGACGCTGCCAACCAGTTTGCCGGAACCCCCTCATTTACGGCGACAGGCGCAGTGGGTAGCACCATCAATAACCTGCTCATCACCGACAACAGCGGACTCGATTTATCCGCGCTGATGCTCAACGGCGACCTGACCCTCACCACCGGCGGCACCGTCACCCAAACTGGCGCCATAACCGTACAAGGGAATACTCGCATCATCACCGGTACAAATTCAATAACACTCACCAATAGCGGCAATGATTTTGTCGGAACTCTGGAACTGCAAAACAGCGCAGCGGCCAGTACCCAAATAGTCGACAGTAATGCACTTATCATCGCCAGCTCCACGGTCGGCAGTGGAATATTAACAATAACCGCAAGTGACATCAGCCAGTCAGGCCCATTAGTACAGGCGAGTAACGGCGGCACCGCAACTTTCACCGCCACCGGCGGCAACATTGCACTCACCAATGGCGCCAACGACTTCACCGGAACCGTCGTCGTCAACAACACCGGCGCAGGCAACAGTACCATCGTCGACAGCACCGGCCTGACCCTGGCCTCGTCCGCCACCAATGGGGGAGACCTCACCGTCATCGCCGGTGACGCCATCACCCTCACCGGAACCACAACCTCAAATAACGGCGACATCACAATCACCGCTAACAGCGGCGACATACAGCTCGGCAGACTCAACGCCGGCAGTGGCCGACTCACCATCAACGCCGTTACCGGCAACGTCATCGGCAATAACAGCGCCATCACCGATCCAAACCTCAGTAGTCAAACACTGGAAATATTCTCCGGCGCCACCACCGGCGACTTCAACAACCCCATATCCGTCAGAGTCCCCGCCTCAGGAACCAGCCTGTTTATCACCGGAGAAGGCCCAGCCAACATCATTGGCCTCACCGGCACCATCCTACCCGGTTCATCCATCGTCAACGACGTCACCTCAACCAACATCGCCGTCGGAAAAGGGCAAAGCGTCTCCTTCCTCGAAGACGACATTACCCCCACCCAAGAATTTAGCTTAAGCCCCTTATTCAGCGTCACCGGAGGCGGAACACAACTTTATAGAATTGATTACGACTATGACGTTGATGATGACCCTAAAGAAAGCAACACCCCGTAGCCATAGCGAACATACCGCTAGCGATTTCCGGGTACACATCAAAACGGCGCCTTGTAAGCGTTGTTTCAAATCACCACCGCCTAGCACAACCCAAAGTTGTACTTCGTGTGACTCGAAGTACAACTTTGGGTTGAATAAAAAAAGGGGGAGGCTGCCACCTATCTACAGGAAGCGTGTATTATGCCTACACTATTGCCCCCAAGAGCCCCCAAGAATGATCGCCATTTTTTCAAAAAACTGACATTCTACTGAAAAAGAAGAAGCGGGTAATAAGCAACATCAACTTAACACGCCCTCGAAAAAGACTCTTGTATATTAGGGTTTAAAGCCACAATCGAACCAATGAGGATACCACGGTGCCTGAGAATTTATCCGCCCACGAAGCCCGCATAATGGGTTGCCTGATGGAGAAATCCGTCGTCACACCAGAACAATACCCACTCACACTCAATGCACTCATTAACGCCTGCAATCAGAAGTCCAGCCGCAACCCGGTAATGTCTCTGGAGCAGGGCACGGTACAGCGCACCCTCCGAGGGCTGCAAGACAAACACCTTGTACGGGTTGAAGAAAACTTCAAAAGAGGGATAGAAAAGTACAAACATATCCTCTGCAACACGCAATTTGGGGAATATCAATTTGATACCGCTCAATTCGCTATTATTTGCTTATTATTACTGCGGGGCCCTCAAACACCCGGCGAACTAAAGACGCGTAGCGGTCGTTTGCACGCCTTCGACGACAATGCAGCGGTCGTAGACACTCTCACCGGGTTAATCGAAAGAGAAGGTAGCTCCTTAATCGTCAAACTACCACGCACACCGGGACGCAAAGACGCAGAATACATGCACCTGTTATCCGGCCCCATCGACATTGAAGCACACGTTAGCGAGGTTCAGGCCGCCACCGAAAACAAAACATCAGATCGCGTCAGTGTGCGCGAACTGGAAGAGAGAGTCAGCAAGCTGGAAGCTGAAATGGCCGAACTCAAAGAAAAATTACAAACACCCGCATAATGACATTGACCTTAATAACCGATAACCAACGGCCAAAAGGGAACAAAAAGGAACGATGAAAAGGCCAACCCCCTGAGCATCAGTAGATGTCGAAAAAATTCATAGTAAAAGGAAAAATTATGAACCCTGCCAAGCCTAATGAAATAGTTGAAGTAGAGGTACTTCCAAAATCGCTTATCAATGCCGAAATTGAATCACCTCTCTATATGGATGCATTGAAATTCGAAATATCATCAAAAGAAAACCTGGATATTACAGAAATGGTAAGAAATTTCTTTAATGCCCAATCGCCCTGGTTTTTAGCCTTAATGATAAACACCATCGCAAAAAATAAATTGGAAAAATCATTACGAGAAAACGACTTTTCTCAAGGCTCAAAAGTAGGGCACTGGACTGTATCAAACTCAAATAAAACAGAGATAATCTTTAGAGAATCCCTGGGTTTTATCGAACACAGGTTGTCCTTTTGTAAGGTTGACAATAACAGCAACACATTCAGGACAATGTCCAGCGTTAAAACGCATAACAAATTGGGTTCATTCTACTTTTTTTTCGTAAAACGGGTTCACATGAAGTTGGTTAAATTTGCCATAAGAAATATGCTCAGAGAGTAATATAAACACTTGGATAATCAAAAGGTTTAACGGTACTGTTGAGTTAGCCACGCAGTAGTACAACACCTGGGCAATGATGTCCTAAATGAATGGTTGGACGAGTTTGGTCGTATCGAAATGTAGTACCATAGCTATGTGATGATTTAACATAATATACAGAATGCACCTTTAGATGCCGCCGCAACGGGGGCGGGAATACTCCCCAAAATAACCACAAAACCCAATAAAATAGCGGCTGCTATGCCGGTTAGGCTTTCCGATAATCTTTCAAAAGCTGCCTTGGCTTCTGGCAAGGTTGACCGTTCTGCATGCATGTCGAGAAGTATTTTTGTGGGTTCCATTTCAAGCCATTTAGCGACCTTCAAGGCGGTCGTATCGTCAAAGGTTTGTCCCTTTTTTCGGTATCTCGATATGTGTTGCTTGTCACATCCCCAAAACTTGGCCAGTGCGTAATCTGAGGCGAGACTATGCCTTGTTTTTAAGGCGTCGAGGTAATCTACGGTTTTCACTTTAGTCACTCCTTGCATGAGGTGAGATACAGAGTGTAAGCGCCCCTGCACCCCTAAACAAGGGGTTGCCCCTAGTTGACCTATGGTAATAATACCGTTATAAATTCTCCCAAGGTCGACTGGGGGACAACCCTAAGCGACCTTCTCGGTCAAACTCCTTGCAAAGACTACGGCCGAGTTCCAAAGCAAAACCCCCGGGGTGGAGATATCCACCCCATCTTTGGGGTTCTACAGGGGCGTA
Organism: Ectothiorhodospiraceae bacterium; assembly: GCA_002401775.2. GTDB lineage: Bacteria > Pseudomonadota > Gammaproteobacteria > SZUA-152 > SZUA-152 > SZUA-152. The sequence goes on along the minus strand of NVUB02000175.1, from coordinate 20,543 downwards.
GCATGAAATCAAATATTGAATTGAGTGGTGTTGAAGGTTACGTGTTCTTGGCGTGGCGTTGGTTGCGTGACGGCAAGCGAGATATCGCCATTGGTTATTTGATGGGGTTTGCTAGTGGTTTGGCAGATAGCAGCCGGAACCGTAAAGCGGTTGAAGAGATTGAATTACTGTGCTCGGTGGCAAATAACCGGGGTGCGGATGATGTTTGAAAAGTGCTGTAGTTTGATGATTTGTCGTGCGGTGCTGGCATCGTATCCGGCTAGGGTTAGGTTAAAAATGCGCGACCCAAGACGGCAGGTACGCCGCTGGATCGCTCGTCGGGTGGGTGGAATGTCAATGCCTCGGCCTGTGGTGCCGAACGACGAATACTTCGCGGCTAATATTCGATGAACTGGTTTCCGGATCCAACAACGCGGTCAAATGATGCGTTTGTTCCAATCGGAACCATTATGGTGTTGTCATTGCCAACGACATCGTTATTTTCTGATGTGACGTTGTTGCCTACGGTTATGAGGTTATTGTCTCCGCGCAACCTGAATTCATTGATGGCGTTGTTGTCGGGAACGGTAATGGTGTTCCTGTCGCCGGTTATGGTTAAGTCGAAAAGTGTCGAGTCGCTGACGGTAATAGTGGTGTCATCAATGAATAGGTTTGTGTGGGGGATTGTTGGGTTTGTGGTGTCGGGGGTGCCGCTGTTGCTGCTGCCACAGGCTGTCAAGGTAAGTGCGAGTAGTGCGAATATCAGTGTTTTCATGTCTGTTGTTCTCCAGTTTGTTGTTAGGCGAAAAATAATACCACAGGTTTTGCAATGTTGAGCGCCGTCGTTGCCGTGTTGTTTTCCCGTTCTGACTCAGTTTATAAAAGCATGTCGGGGTGTGATGTTTGGGACAGAGAGCGGGACGCGACAAAGTGGCCGGGTGGTTATCCAGTGGTGGCTCACCCTCCCTGTAGGGCATGGGGGCAGCTTCGCGCCCTTGCGAATCCTGAGCCAGGCGAAAAAGAATTAGCATTGTTTGCGGTTGATAAGGTGCGTGAGTTTGGTGGTGTGCTGGAGCATCCATTGAGGTCTACTTTGTGGCCGGTGGCGGGTTTGCCCGAGCCAGGTTGTGTTGATGATTTTGGCGGGTGGACTCTTCAGGTGAACCAATTCGACTGGGGGCACAGGGCCAACAAATCAACGCGTCTTTATATCGTCGGGTGTGATCATCGGCGTATTCCTAAAGTGCGGCTCGCCCTGGGCGAGGCGTCGCATGTTTGCGGTACGTCTGGCCGGAGAACCGATGGTTCTAGGTTAAAAAAAGGGGATGCTGGCTGGCGTCCTGAGATAACGAAAAAAGAAAGAGAGGCAACGCCGCCAGCTTTTGCGGAATGGTTGTGTGAATTGGCTAAGCGTTGCTCATGTTGAGCGCCATCGGTGATGTATACGATCGTGCATGGATAGCCGAGCAGGTTCGGCCCCTTCCGTACCGTTTCAGGCGGCCTATTCTGGCTGATTATCAAAATATATTTCAGCGTCAAAGTCGGCGAAGTGCCAATACATTTCTGCGTGAGTCAATGGAATTATTGCCCTCGTCGGCTTTTCGGTTGGCGTCGTCTGATTATGAATTGGTCGATTTTGCAAAAGCCAGGGCGGGGAAGTGCGGCACGGCTGCGGCGGGGGCTCGTGGGAATGTGTTGGCGGTTTGCGAGGCCATAACAATGGGTGCCGGGGTGAAGCCTCCGGAGGGCCGGGATATCACCGAACGCGGAGCGGTGGAGCGCATGAAGTGTGATATGTGGTGGCGGCGTGGTGTGCGTACTACTCACGGTCGGGCCGTTGAAGATGCGGCAGTAAAAATGGGGCTCGTGCATCACAAGGCGGGGCTCTATGCCAGTGATGAAAGTGTGCAGCGACGGCGGCAACAAAAAAGCCGCAATCGTTTAATGCTTGAGGCAGTGCAGGCGGTAAATGAATTGGGGCAGTCGTATACGTTGGCCGAGTTGGCGGCGTTGTCGGTGTCGAATCCTACTATCCGGCGTGGTGAGTTAATGACCCGAATCGCCGGGTTTGAATTGCTGGCCGATCAGGTTGGCCATGTTGGTGAATTTTACACGTTCACTTGCCCGTCGAGAATGCACCCGCGCCACTTTAAAACCGGAAAGAGAAACAGCAAATATGATGGGACGAATCCGCGTGAAGCTCAAAAATATCTAGCGAATGTGTGGGCAAGAATTCGCGCTGCTCTTGGCCGTCGGGATATTTCTATATATGGCTTTCGGGTGGCTGAGCCACAACACGACGGAACACCACACTGGCACCTGTTGTTGTTCATGGATGGAGCACACCGGGAGGCTGTTCGGGCTCTATGTGCAAAATACTGTTTGCAGGATAGCGGGAACGAGCGAGGTGCCAATAAGTACCGTTTTAAGCCTGTGGCTATCGACAAGCGCCGGGGAAGTGCCGCCGGTTATATTGCCAAATACATTGCCAAAAATATCGACGGGTACGGTGTGGATGCGGATTTATTCGGCAACGATCCAAAGGCCAGTGCAGCACGTGTTGATGCTTGGGCCAGTACATGGGGTATTAGGCAGTTTCAGCAGGTCGGCGGGCCATCGGTTACGGTTTGGCGGGAGCTGCGCCGGTTGGGTGAGCGCGAAGGCCTCGGGGGTGTACTTGGCGAAGCGGTCAAGTGTGCGGATTCCGGCGATTGGGCCGGGTTCATCGTGGCAATGGGCGGCGCGGGACTCTCCCGGAAAGATCGCCCGATTCAGTTGGCTAAGCGCGATACACTGGACAAAAAAACAGGTGAGATAAAAGTGAACCGCTACGGGGAACCGTCGGCGGGTGATATTTATGGTGTGGAATGCGGGTCGGTAATTGTGCCGACGAGGGTGCATACATGGACAATTAGCAGAGGGGCAAAACAAGAGGCGGCGGGATCGTTGACCGAGGTCGGACAGGTTGCAAACTGGGAAAATCGGCAGCCGGTCGCCTCTTCTTTTGACCTTAGGGCCGCGCCAGCGGCTCCTTGGAGTCCTGTCAATAACTGTACGGAGGTGGGTTTTGAAAGAAAAAATAATGGGGTTGAAGGTCATTGTCGCGAGAGCAAAAGAGGCAAACATCATCAGCAAGGGGCCGTATATCGAGCAAGCGGTGGACTGGATGATCGAGCTCATCGAAGAGCAGCAACTGAGAATCGAGCAATTGGAAAAGGGGTTGATTAATGCCAAAACCAATTAATAAAACGATCGGGAATTGCGTTTGTTCAACGATCGGCTGTGGAGTACTTTCTTCCGTACGAAAAATGAAGGGTGATTCAGGCCGTTTGTATTTGGTTTGCCCAGAGTGCGGGACTATTCGGCCCACTGGTCAGCGTTTTCAAAGTTATATTTTAGACAATGCTGAATTGTTTGGGCCGGAAGGTGAGCCGGAACCGGTGCCGGTCGATCACGGGCCAGTACCGGACCCGGAAAAAACCGCTGCGCCAATGATTCCAACGCCGGGGCCGGTGAAAGTTGCGGGGTTTTGGGTGGATGGTAACAGTGAATTTGATAATTTTATAAAGGGGTAAGTCATGACCGATCAACCGCACGTCGAGAAGACGCCGGAAATTTTGCCAGAGCAAGCCGCCGACCTTGCAGGACTGGAATTGCTTGCTGATGACATGGGTGAGCCCGGTATTCCCGGTTCGGAACCGGAGCCTGTGCCGGAACCACCGGCCATACCGACAAAAGACCTTATCAATCCTCTCGTGTCGCTGGTGTGTGGGTCATTGGCTCCAGCGTGGGAGATTACCGAAGGTGAGCAAAGCCAGTTGGCTGAGGCTTACGCGGCGGTGGTGGATAAATACTTTCCGGACGGGCTACCCATGGGGCCGGAAATTGGCGCTTTGATGATAACGGCGGCAATTGTGTTGCCAAGGCTCGGGAAACCGATGCAAGTGGAGCCAGAGCCAGAGCCAGAGGGGAAGCCAGTTGAAAACAAGTGATGGAAAATTGTTTGTTATTGGTGGTGCCAGCCGATCGGGAAAGACTGCTTGGACGAAAAAACAGGTATGGAAATTAAAGCGCGTTATCGTTTGGGATGTTGAGGATCAGTGGTCGAAGATTAAGGGGTTCCAACGCATAACCAGCAATGCCGAGTTAGTGCGATTGTGTTCAGCCGTTAACGGGCCGCTAAAGATTGCTTTTGTCGCTGGTGGTGATCTGTCAAAGGCCTTTGATTTATGGGCCGGGTGCGTATTTTATTGGGGCCGATACTGTGGGCCGTGTGTTGCCGTTGCCGAAGAGCTGGCGGACGTTTCCACACCGGCAAAAGCGCCGGGGAATTGGGGTATGTTGATTCGGCGTGGCCTGAAGCGTGGCATAACCATCTACGCCATTTCTCAGCGCTGGGCTGAGGCCGACAAAACCGCGCTGGGCAATGCTTCACGGTTTGTGATTTTTCGCGTGGTGGGCAAAGACAATAAATACATGGCGGAGCGTTCCGGGGTGCCGGTGGATACCATTACCGGATTAAAACCGTTGCATTTTGTGCTTGTCGATGCGGAGTCGGGGGCGATAAGCAAGGTTCAAAAGTTAAAATTTTAATGAAAGGGCCGGAACCGTCCCGGCCCCCCTTGACCGGCCCTTTCCGGCCCGTCTTTACTTACGTTGTCAATTAGACATTAATTCGGTGGAGTTTGAAAAATGAAAAAGTACGCAATCATGGCGCTGGTGGCAGTTGTTGCCGTTGCAGTCGCTAAAAAAGTGCCAATGATTAATCAATACGTTTAATCATTGGGAACAAAAAAACAGCTACCGGCGTGATGTCGGCGGCAAGAAATCGGCTCAATAGTGGGCCGGTTTTTCCCAAATTAGACGGAGAGAGAAACAATGTCACTCATTTCTAAAGTGATGCCCAGTTTTCAGGGCGTGGCCGCTGGCCAGTCTGCAACGGCCATGCTTCCCATTGGCCTTTCTTACCATGAATTACTCATGACATATGCCGGTATAACACTGGCACAAATGGATGAGATTCGAGTTGTAGCGAATGGTAAGGTCATTCAGCGTTATGCGTCGGGCACTCAGCTTGACACGAAAAATCAGTTTGAAGGCCGCGCGGCTGCTGCTGGCGTTTTAACCATACCGGTGGGTGATCGTTATGGCCTTAAGGCTCGCGGTGGTATCGAGTTCAGCAAATTGGGAACGGGAATGCTGGATGACCCGCGCCCTATTACCACGCTGTCGATTGAAATTGATATTAATGCGGCGGCTGTCGCGCCAGTATTGTCGATGATCGCTGAACAGTCTGATCCCAGTTACTCGGGAATCATAAAGCTGGTTGACCAATACACCTACGCCCCAAGTGCTGTGGGTGAATATGCGATTGCTGATTTGCCAAAAGGTAAAATTTTCAATCAAATGTTTTTTCAACATGCCAATGTCACTGACGTTGAAATTCGCCGAAATGGTTATACCGTTTTTGAGCGTTCTGCTGCTGAAAATAACGTCATTCAAAACGACGGTGTTCGTGTTACACAGGAATCAAATTTTGTTGTTGATTTTACTGAAAAGGGCTTTGGTGCTGAAGGTCTGGTGACACAAGGTGTGCAGGATTTGCGTATTTTGTTAACGATGAGTGGTGCAGCTTCCGTGCCGTTGATGTTGGAGAGCATGGGCCCGGTCACGGACTAATCATTTTTTTGTTGGGGAAATATTATGGCGTTTCATGATGACTGGGGTATCAGTCTGGAAAGTACAAAGGATTTTTTGCGGGGTGGTTTGCCCGCAATTTTGGACAGGCCCAGTGAGACAGGAAAGTTGCCAGCGTCTACCAGGGCGGGAGGGGGTGGGGCTACTGAGGCAACGCCACCCATTAATGCTGTGGCAGGTCAGGTGCCGTTTGGTGGTTTGGCGGGTATCGGCGGTGGATCAATTGCGATGGCTGCAGCAGGTCTGGTGGCGGTCGTATTGCTGGTCAAGGTGCTTAAGTAATGTCGGGTCATGCACAATTGGCATCGGCTGCGCTCACGGGCGGAATTAGTGGGGGGGCTGGCGGTATTGATGCTGGCTCTTCCGCTGCAACGGGTGATCAGGAAACCGGACGAACCTCGAAAACATGGGGAAATATTACCAGCAACTATCGGTCAGGAATTGATGGTAAAACCATAGCTATTGGTGCTGTGGCTTTGGCTGGGATATTTGCATTTGCTCTACGGCGGTGAAGCTAGAAAAGCGTCAATGGTGTGAAAACATTGAACGGCGTATGCGGGAGTCATTAGGCGAAGGCTCGGCGGAAATTCGTGAGCAATGCCAAACGGGTAAAGCCGATGTTTGGGAGGTCGCGGGGCATGGTTTATTGGTGCTACGCATGGAAGGTGACGAATTGGTATTTGTTGCCACCCAGGGCGAAAACATGACGCCGGTATTCGTTGCAATCCTTGAAAAATTAAAACCGAAAACAGCCAGAGCGCACAGTGCGATACCGGGTGTGGGTAGATTGCTGAAGCGTGTTGGGTTTGACTATTTAGAAACGGTTTACAGGTGGAAAAATGGGCAGTAGATCAAAATCAACTTCGATTACTAACGAAACGACGATTGACGACAGGGATGTCTTAGACCTGTCTAATTCAGACGGGTCGACCGCGTATAATATCGGTGATATTTCAGAATCAAATATTACTGTAACCGATCAGGGTGCAGTAAAGGCCGCATTTGCCGCGCTGGATGATTCCATTGATGCCATTCGTGAAAATTCCAATGCGGCAATATCGGCGCAATCAAATTCAAATCGTGCAAGCCTTGCAGCTGTGACAGAATTCGGGCGGCCGGACGCTGGGCTAACCAGTAATCCTGTTTTGCTAATCGTAGTGGCCGCGCTCGGGTTGGGTGCGATATTCATGTTGAGGGGTAAAGGTTAATGCGTTCGTATTCCTTAACATTGTTGGCCAATGCGTCACAAAAAATTGACGTACCGGGTGACTTTTTTCGCATCAAATCCGCGTCAGCATCGTCGGCGGTATTAGTCCAGGTCGGAACCGGGCCGTTTACCTCGCTGGATGAAGGCGAGGCCATAAAGTTTGAACGAAATGAATTTTCCCAGCTAACGATAAAAAGCGCGGTTGCACAAACCGTAGTGCTGATCATTGGCTATGGCGTCATGTTCGATGATTCTCCCGTGGTCAGTGTCGTGGGTACAGTGTCAATGGAACCTGCCAACACATTGGATAACGGCGGTGACGTGTCACTGTTAGCTGCGGCTGAAACGGCCATCCGTGCGGCTGATGCCTCTGTGTTGAGCGTGGTTGTGAAAGCTGATATTGCCAACACGGTTGCAGTGCGTATCGGCACTACTGGTGTGGCGGCGGCGACTGGTTACCCGCTAGAACCGGGTGAAACATTGGTTATATCAACCACGGCGGCTATCTCTGGTTACAACGCTGATGCGGCGGCTCAGAACATTCATGTTTTACCGTTGAGGACTATTTAGATGTGGGGTAGTGCATCGGGTAACTCGTTTGCGAGGCTAAAATCCCTTCTCGGGTCAACTAAGGTGGATGATTCTGAGGGGGGGGTCAATCTCGTAAATAATCCCCCTAAGACAGGAGAGTCTGGGGTTATTAATTATGCATTCGATTATGGAAAGTTAGAGCGATACGGAGGCGGTGCGGGTAAATCTCCGGCAACAAATGACGCGGCATTGTCAAATCTTACAATTTCATGTGATGCGTTGAATATTCCGGCAATACTTCCAGGTGGGGTGATTTTAACGTCTGTTCTGTGGCACGTGAATCTGCCTATCTCAATTATAGGGAATGGGAGTACTTTAAGCGGTGGTGATGCCGATGGCGTGGTGTGGTATGGGTACAGAACGGGCGCAAACCAAAACAGTTATTTTGAACAATTGTTTGTTGAGGATTTGATTTTCGTAGGAAGCAACAATGCGGGCGAGGGGTTTACGTCATCTAAATCTATCGGCTGTCGGTTTTCCAATCTTAAGGCCTTGAGCAGTTTAGGTAGTGGGCTGGTATTCCGTGCGGCAGTGGGTTGCAAGTTTGATTCTATTCAAGGTCGATTGTGTGGCTTTTCAGGCGTTATTTTTACCTTTTTCACTAACAGCGATGGAACCACGGATGTGCCAAGTACGGGGTGTGTGATAGACAATATGATTGCGGACGCCAATGGTACGGATGGAGCAGCTACCGCTTTGAATGCATATGGGCTTTTGTGCGACAAGAATACTGACGGTCTTGCCGGTGCATATGGTAACGAGTTTAACGGTGGATTTGTTCAGTTGAATGAATTCACCGGAATTCGTGATTTTGGCGATAACGTATTTAATAATATATGGGTAGAAACAAACGGTCAGGATGCTGGCACGACACAACAGTATAATTTCTGGGATTCAGGACCGTTAGGTTCAACGGTAAATGGCGGTCGTTGTCAGGGTGCGGGTGTAAGTCGGAAATATTATATTGATGGCGGCGTTGATCAGCCTGTAACGAGAAACGTCCATTTTGACGGGGCTCTGCAGATCGACCTGCAATACGAAGAAACCATATCGGGAACTCACACCGGCGCGGCCAATGCGGCTATTCTCACAGATTCGTCAAAGGCATGGAAACCCAGCGCCTTAATAGGAAAAGTGATAACCAATACAACGGATGGTTCAACCGCCACCATTACCGCCAATACAGCTCAAGCCATAACTGGGACATTGGCCGGGGGTATTGATAACGATTGGGGTGTGTCGGATGCGTACACCATAGCTGACTCAGGGCCAACTAGAGTGGTTCAGGAATTGAACGACCATTCAGGCGCGGCGACACAAATCCACCCACCGTCCTTCGATCAGCGCACCACTACGGTTGGCACCAAACGGAAGAACACCGCTGATGGGACTGTTGAGTGGGGTGTCGTTGAGTTTGATTTAGATGCGAATACCAGTGGGTTAAATAATTATTATTATTTGTTTTCAATGGACGACAACACGCAATCAGGTGTGTTTGATGTAGCGGTTTTTATTGATGGCGCACCACCTACCCCGTTGGGTCAGATAACTTTCCATCCAGCAACGCGAACGGGTGTGAATCAATATGTTCGTTTTACTACGTTGTACAATGAGAGGTTTTCGTCATCAACGGGAAATTCTAATGCGGCCGATACACCGGTAGTTAGAATAACCTCAACGGGTACGGTGCAATACCAGCATAATGATGGGTCAAGTGCTCAACAGATTGTTTGTAGATTTATCAAAAAGATATAACGTGAAATGGTTAACAATAATTCTGACATTGGGTGTGCTGATTATGTTTGGTAAAGATTCACAGGCGCGGGGTATCCGCAACAACAACCCCGGAAATATCCGCCACTCTTCGGCGCAATGGGATGGTATGCGATTAACTCAATCAGATAGCGCCTTTGTGCAATTCACCAGCCCGGTCTATGGTCTGCGGGCCTTGGCTAAACTGCTTTTTAATTATCAACGCCTTTACGGTATTAATACCGTGCGTGGCATTATTTCCCGTTGGGCTCCTTCAAGCGAAAATAACACTGAGGCTTATATTTTTGTGGTGGCGAATGCGTTGAATGTTCACCCGGACGGGCCGCTGGATATGCGATCAGCAATGCCGGAATTGGTCGCGGCCATTGTTAAGCACGAAAACGGCGCACAGCCTTACTCGCTGGCGATGATTGGCGACGGTATCGCTCTGGCGGTGGCCTAATGGTATTGGATTGGAAAGGCGCGGGCGTGTTGGGTCTTATCGCGGCGGGTGTGCTGTGGTATGCCTCACGAAAAGCGGGTGCGGTGGTTGAAGGTGCCATTGATGGCGTGGTGAAATTTGGTGAAGCGTTGACGTTTAGTGCCGACGATTTGGGTCCAGGTGCAGAGCTAACGGAAAGAGCTCAGTTATCGCGTTTGGATTATATCGAGCGTGGGTATCTGGAAATATTGCCAGACGGTAGCGAACGGATAACGGCAGAGGGTGAAGGTTATATTCGGAGGCAGGGGGTCGGTCAATGAGCTGGTTAGGTAAATTATTCGGTGCGGGTGCTGCACAACCCATTGAAGCAATGGGCAAGATTGTTAATGATCTTTTTACCTCTGATGATGAACGTTTAACTCACGCTGAGGTGATGGCGCGTATTAATCAGGCACCTCTCATGGTGCAAACTGAAATTAATAAAATCGAGGCTACACACCGATCAATTTTCGTAGCGGGCTGGCGTCCGTTTCTGGGTTGGGTCTGTGGTGCCGGTCTGGCCAATGTGTTTTTGATTAATCCGTGGATTCAATGGGTAACAGGTGAGCCGGGGCCGATGTTGCCACTGGATGCAATGACACAGCTCGTTATTGCCTTGCTCGGGTTGGGTGCAATGAGGACGGCAGAAAAATTCGGCGGGCGGGCAAAATGAATGTTGTCGATTGGACAACGGTCATAGGCTCGGCAATATCTGGAATGTTCATTGCGGGCGCATTCTATGGTGCTCTACGTGTAGAACTGCGGTGGATGCGACACAGTACCGAACGCAATACAAAAGACGTAGCACACGCACACAGGCGAATTGATGATCATATCGGCAAAAAGCATACAGGGGCATAAAATGAAAAAGCGTAAGGCAGTCAGTAAAAAGAAAGGCACAAAGGGTAAGGGAAAGCTGAAAAAAGGTTTTCGTTACGCAAAAGGTGGGCGCATTGTTAAAGCCAAAAAGGGGCGGAAATAATGGGACACTATCATCGTTTGAAAGCGAATCGAGCCAGTCAGGTCGATGTACAGGTTATGGTGTCGACTTTGGCTTTGAAGAAGCTGAATGGCAGTTGGTACGAGTTGCCAGACGGTCAGAAGGTTAACGGCAAGGCAAAAGCTGAGGCGGCGCTAAAGGCGTTGGGCAGTTAGTGAAAGCGATAGCGCCGGGGTTGGCTCTGGGTTTGCTGGTGGGGTCACTGGTCGGTTTCTTCTGGGCTAAAAAAGCCAAAGAAAACGCCTCGAATTCAGTGCAGGTTAATCAGTCAAACGGTGTTGTTACTGTCGAGTTCGATTCCGGCGAGTTTGTCCGGGGTGGTCTGGCGGATTGGTTGAAGTAGTAATCATTGGCGGCTTCGCTCGGGGTCGCTTTCATTTTGTTAATTTCATGCGTCAGTCTGTCTACTTGCTGTTTTAGTTCCCGGATTGTGCCCCGGTAATTCGATGCTTGTTGATTGCGAAACCAGAATGACCGAAGGTAGCTGGGTTTATATTCATCGTTGTTGTCGTCGTACAGCTTCCCCAGCTTGCGTGATAGCGTCCAGCCGTTCCACGCGGGAGAGATTGCCCCCAGGTCACCCATCAAGGCTCTAAACATCACCAGCGCCCATGCGGGTGGCTTTTCTTCGTAGCGTCGCCATGTTTTTAGCGAAACACCGCAAAGTTCAGCGGCATCTTCGACGGTATAACCGGCTGAAAGGCGCAGTGATGGTAAATGGTTGGGGTCTATCATGTAGTCTTTATCCTAAAAACGTGTAGGAAAAGGACTACAAAGAGTGAGAAAGGGTATTTTTTGTGTTTGGTATAAAAGATATAGAAACTAAGCATTCATGAACAATATCGGTGAATGCTTGAAAACCTGTAGTTTTCAGTCGGTATATTAGAAAACCCTGTATTTTACATAATATACATTATGCGCACTTCAGTGCTCACCACGAATCAAGGTCAATATCAAAAGAAACCGTGCCAGTAGTGGGTGGGGTTCTCTCTTTTGATGTTCAAAGTGTAGCAACACTCCACAAAAGTAAACCATCCAGAAATTCACTCAAGAAATACGGTATGCGCCCCTGGAGCAATAAATAAATACTCAATATAATCAAATACTTAGAAATGAATTTATGAATAATTGACTTTTTTTCCGTTGTCGCTGGTGTGTGAACACCAAAACAAAGAACGGAGATAAAGACCATGGAAAAAAGCAAAGTACGCGCAATGAATGCACTGATGATTCTGGGCGGATTGTACGAAATGAACAAAAAAACACAGGAGGTTATCGCCGAAAAAATCATCAAAAACGGAAAAGATGCCTACGATTTAAGCGTCCGGGAGATCATCAGCCTTATCGGCGATGAGCAGCTTAAAATCTGGGAGGCCGTTATTGAAGCCCGGAAGAAACAGCAGAGCCTGGCGCTTTAACGAAGAAAGGGCCGAAAGGCCCTTTTTATTTCTGCTTTCTTTTCTAGGAAAAAGACCGGTTTGGCAAGCGGTGCCTAAACAATCGCTGAAAACCGCAGGTGACGTGGGGCTGATTAAGGTAGATATAACGACACAGGGAGCCACTTGCGGCCTGCGGCCAGAAAAGAAGGACTAGGACGAAGAATCAGGAGGAACGCCCTGCATCACTGCGGCACTCGCTCCGCTCGGGCGCGCGGTGAGTGCTGGGCTTGCACGAGTGTGCTGTGAGACAGCACCAAATGGATCGATAGGCCACGAGGTCACAATATGGGTTTCATCATCCTTGCTGATGATAACGCCGAAAGGTTTACGTTCTACCGTCCACCCCAGAGCAATGACGGAATCAATGGTTAGTCGTTCCTTGACATGAAATGATCCATCTAAAAAATCGACATAACCATAAATTTTGTCTTTTGTTTCAATAACACCTGAGATTCGTGGTCGATATGAGGAGATCAAGTTACCGATAAATGTTAAGGGGATCGGTTCGGCAGGCTCAGCCGGTGGGACTGGCTGTATCTGGTGATTAGCGTTGGTAGGTTTAGTTGATTCCGGTATCTGATGCTTTATAAGAAATTTCCATGCATCAACGTTTCGAACTCGCCAAAGGCCTGACGCAGTCGAAAATCGGCGTTATTGTTTAGGGTCTCGGATGATACCGGCTTAGCGCCAAAAAAATCGCCCTCAATATACGTCTTCATCTGGCCCTTGGCCGTCGGCAACGAACTCTTAAACCAAAGACGACTTTCCCGTGCCGTAAACTTCAATTGGTCATCCTCACCTATTGTGTTTTTAGTAGGAATCAGGCCATTGATGATAAATTCATCAGCAAGGCTGTTTTCGCCTGCGCTGATTGAACTGTAAACCACATCCAGTTTTGCGTATCCCCCTACCTCCCATTCCAGCCCGGTCTTTTTCCTCGGGGTCGATGAATGCTGCCCAGTGTCCATGGGAGGCTGAACAGAGCCGGTGCTTTGACCTGACTCCAATTGTTTAACACGCTGCAAAAGGTCTTTAACTTGTTGTTTTAAAACTGTATTTACCTGGGCTCCCTCTACACCAGCCGCAGAAACTGAATCCACGAAAAACATCAAGCCCACTATCAAAAGACATTTTCTCATAAGATTATCTCCTTTGCTAAACTTTAGCATCAAAAATTTACTGCGCCAGAGGAGCGTGCCCCTAGATTTTGTGTATTTCATCCAGCACTCAATCAGAACCCCCGACCACTACACCCTATCGGCAGCAAGATATTTTTCTTTGCCATTGGGCTTGATAGAGTTGGGTTATTTTGTGAATTTGGTGGTGTCGAATAGGGGGCGAATCGATGTCTTCAATCCGACAAGTGAAGCGTGGAGTATTCACCTGCGGCGATATGGAATTGGCATACTACTTGCCCAGCATTTCGGCAACTCTGGCTGATGCATCTGGTACGTGGCCCAAGGTGCAAAGCCCGAACCATTACAGCTTAAAGTGTCTTCCCCCAAGCATGTGAAAGTGACGCCACCCAATACGCGTTTAGCCTATGTTATTCTTCCCATTTAAACGTGGAGGATGTAGCAATTGGGGTTTGAATCCACAACCCTTTTCAGGCATTTATTTTGCTGAAATATCGAGTGAGCTTACCTATCTCAAAGAGTTTAATCGGTCGGCTATATAGATACCCCTGAGCATTATTACACCCATATTCAGTAGGAAGTGATAGTTTTCCACGCCCTCAGCGACAACCTTAAGGTTAAAGCTATGAGCCATCGATATAATTGCCCTTACTAATTCCCTGGCATCATGTGATGTCACCATTGGGCTTATAAATGATCGATTTATTTTGAGTGTATCGACAGGTATTTTTTTAAGGATGTTTGGGGTTGAATTGATCCAATAAATCGACATGTAGAAAATTTATTTGAACTGGGTTTGGACGTCTGTCTTCTATCATCCGCATTATCACTTTCATTCAGTTTTACGGCGATTTCCACCAGATTCTGGACGGTTTCTTATCTCCGAGCGTTATCTTTTTCTTTCTCTTTCAACGGTTTAATTGTTTTTCAGGGGCAACTAATTAATCCCTGCTAGCAAGGACAAGGTGTGCATCCAGTACAAGTGACGGCACAAGACCCTCGACAAATAAATGGTCAGTTAGAACTGTTAGATGAACGCAGCATCAAGGAAGACAAAGAGAAAGCTACCAACATCTCTATGGATAAAGTGAATGCCCTGCCCGCCTCCGCCTACTAGATCAATCAATTAACCAACCATGCCTAACGTGACTGCGCTTGCCTGAAACCTTACGGACATCGACAAATCATACATGACACGGTAGCCGATGCACGAACATCAGCTACACAGGTGGAAAATGAGTAAACCCTGTGCGGTGGCATTTTTTCAATCATTCCTAATACAACGCCAAAGAGCTGGCAAACTCATTCATGAACGTATGCCGGTGATAATCGACCCAGAGTACTATGCCGCCTGGTTAGATCTCACCAATCAGAATATCGATATGCTTACTGTACCACTCAAACCCTATCCAGCCGCATCGTTGAAAGTCTGACCGGTGAGTTTACGTATGAATAATTTTTCTTAAAATGTGTCAGATTGCATTATACCAGTTGATATTAACTAAGTAGTTACTCAGAAAGCTCAGCCATATTGCAATTTATCAACCACCCGCTGTACTTGAAATCCTACTTTTTCGCTTAATGATTTTTTACTCACATACTTTATTTCATAAATATCGGCGTGTTCACTATTCTCCAGCAAGTAGTCATCACTGGTTTTTAACTCATCGACCAGGTTCTTTTCCATGGCGCGTATACCAGGCCAGCTTTCACCCGTAGATACCTTTACTATGTCGACATTCGGACGATTTTGAACAATAAAGTCTTTAAACAACACATGAATGTCTTCAATTTCTTCTCGAAACTTTGCCTTAGCCTCATCGGTGTTTTCTCCGAACATGGTTACGGTTCTTTTGAATTCACCTGCCGTAAATTGATCGTATTCGATATCATGCTTTTTCAGAACCCGATTAAAATTGGGTACCTGTGCAATAACACCAATAGAACCGATGATAGAAAATGGCGCTGCAATAATATGGTTAGCCACACAGGCCATCATATAACCACCGCTGGCAGCCACTTTGTCTACCGAAATGGTAAGCGGTATATTTTTTTCACGGATACGCATCAGTTGAGATGCCCCGAGGCCATATCCGTGAACCACACCGCCACCGCTATCTAAACGTATAAACACCTCATCATTTTCAGTGGCCACCGTCAAAATCGCAGTGATTTCCTCACGTAGTGAAGACACCGCTGAAGCACGAATATCACCGTGAAAATTCAATACATAGATACGCCTTTTCTCTGTGCCATTCTTAATATCTTTAACGATCCCTTTACATTTATCCTTTTCCTGCTTTAGATATTTCTTAAAAGCGTCTTTATGCAACATGTTAACGTTCATCATCATTGCCATATCGCTATACTTGTCATTTAATTTCTTAACTTCAATGCTATCTTTATTAACGGAGTGTTTTCTCCCAGCCAGAAACACAAAGAACACCACAACCGCTGCTATCGCCGCTACAATTGTTACCGTTTTTGCCAAAAATAGCCCGTAATTAAAAAAGAAGTCCATCACTGTTTATTCACCGTCTCATTGTCGAAATTGTTTAAACGAAAGTTAATTGGAGGGTTCTACATTTATTCCAATGTTCTTTGACTGTCTGAGTATCTTAGCGCTTCAGGGGTTGCTGGTATCTTCTTCATAATCAATTGTCAGCGTAATAGAGCCGGGTGCATCAGATGGCAATCCACTCCTTTTAATGTATATTGAAGCTACGGGTGAGTCCGGTTCATTGTTTGCGTAAACGTGAGTACCCTTAGTTGATTTAGTCAAATCCATTTTTATCGTTTTTTTCATCATTTGTTTCCTGTACGGTGTTTCCAGTTGACATTATTCCAACTAAGCTAAGTCATAACCCCAATAAATTTAGCCCCACTACCCTTTTTGTTGCGATAGATATTAGCACCCCGCCCACCTTTCTCTTCTCGAACAAGCGTTACCTTTTTCGCTATTAAGCTTATATTAAAATTCTGAAACAGTTCGATTGACCTTATCGCGGTAAATCCTGCTTCTTTATTCCTCAGTTTTTTAGAGGAAGAGATGTTTAAGTGATTACTGAAAACCATCGTATTCGGATAGTGTTCAGGTTCAACGCTATCTGGGAAAACCGCATCAGCCACGCAGTAAATCTAGAATGTACAGAGTATCAACAGAACCATCATTCAAAGATTTTTTGATCAACACCAGCACTTCAACGGGCAGAGTAAGAGACTCCAGCCTGATATTCACTAAAGCTTGGGGCACAGCATGTTGACTAGTTATCGGCACTATTTGAACCTTGAAAGAACCTTAAATATTTGAAGTCCCGTCTAATTATAATTATGCCTGCCGATCTGGTCAAACATCATTAATATCATCGATTTAGAGCCAAATATCGCCAATAACAGGGCTAGTAGAGCCAGAAAGTATCCGGCCAGAAGGGTAGGGCCAAGCTAACCTACTAACTTTGTGAGGCAAAAGTACTAAAAACAGCTGATCTCTCATGCAATAGGCCTTAAGCAAAGCCTGACCAACGCACTTTTCCATGGGTTTATAGTTCATCTCCACCCCCTGCCCAATCGCCGCAAAGTAGACCGTCTTTTTATCATTCCAATTGCTGAAGTCCAGTGCTGGAAACCCGGCCTGTAACGCCATCACATCGGCGAGCAAGCGTGATATGCGTCCATTGCCATCCCGAAACGGGTGAATTCAACATGGACAACGGCAATGGCCCCGGTCAACATTATGACTAATGTTATCCATTGTCTTATTTCATATCATGAACCGCGTCATTCAAGTCCGAAAAATTTCTTTTAGACCTTTCCAATATTTTTTTATAGTCAGCGTCGCTTAACATACGACAATTCTTTATATAAGAATCACTCAACCTTTCTCTTGGCCTTACTATCATGTCACCTTTACGTGAGACATTATATTTTTTCAGATAGAAATGCGACGGCACAACCCTTTTCTCAATATAATTGTGGTATGAGTCAGTGGTTGCTAGTAATTTTAACTTTACAGTACTTTCATTAAAAGATAGATGTTTAAGCCGAATAGCCGGACTAGACCTTACAACAATATATTCTTGACGATAAGCATCATTAAAAATCTTAGTTAAATAAGCTTCATAACCGGTCTCCACAATAATTAAATCATATCTCTCACCGCGATAACCTTTTTGGTCATCACATCTTATTGCGAACTCAGCAGCAAATGATTGCGAAATCGATAATATTGTTATAAATAAAGCAACCAAAAATCTCTTCGTCATAACAGTATCCTTATTTTTTAAATCACAATTAAGGGGGCTGGTCTACCCCGAAACATTTGATCTGGGGCTACAAAGGGCATCTTCCCGGTAGTTAAAATATTTATTACCTTGTGAGACATCTTAAGGTGGGGAGCACTCCCCTACTTTGCCCAAGCAGTAAAAGAGTTTTTAACCTTCTCTTTTGGCTTCATCTAATATAGAAGCAAAGTGTTGCCGTGCTTCAGTAAAACTATATTCTCTCATTACGTGATCTTCAGTAAATGAACACCCAATTTCATAGGGTATCTGCTTTAACTAGCTTTTTAGCAATCTGAATAATGTTTTGCGTATCCAGGCTTAAACACCGTTTTCAATGGTTTCATATGGTTAGCTTGATCCGACCCGGTTATTGACCCTTATCGTTATTAGCTTAAACCCCTCAAACTTACCGCTGCAACTGGCTTGGCCCAAACAGGCATATTTTGATCCAGCTCCCTTACCTCACCATCAACGAGATGGAGTAGTCGCCGAATATTTGGCTGTTTATTATCATCAAGGGCATGTGAGTTATCATAAACAGCGAGCTGTGATAGCCCGGGCGTAAGTCGGCAGAGATTACGCATTGACGTGACATACCGCGACCGAATCAAATCTTCCGGGATAGCATGACCACCCCGCGCAACACGTGCAGCCACACGTTCAATGTGTAGCTCCACCGAGTTCAGCCCGCAGTACCAAATGTTAACTGGCACGCCGGCAGCAATGGCATCCAGCAGCGTGTTGGTAATGGTGTTGTCACCCAGTGTGGTTTCAAAGGTAAAATGAGACTTGTCACGAATAGCCCCCTCTAATCGACGCAGGCCCGCATACCAAACGGCGCTGTTGATTTGCTGCATCGATTCATCTGGAAATTGAGCGCGCATAACACGCGCAAACTCATCCGGGTTATACCAATCCTGACCGGCAGCCCGAATAGCCGCGCCACCAATCGAGTTTTTTCCGGCACCGTTGACACCAGCAAGAACCTGAATCAAGTTTTGGTCTCGGTTGTACCAGGCTGATATGCCTTGTTAAGCGTATCCGGGGCACCAAAAAGCGCGGTTTGCGTTGCCCCAGGGGCACCAGGCTGGTTCATACGAATCATCAGCTCATCAAACTGTTGGCTGAGAGACTCGGTAAATCCATCACTGGACCTTTCCAACTGAATAGCATGAATCAATTCCACCATTTCATCATACTGGCGTTGAGAAAGCGTAACCATCGCGCCCTGCCCCTGAACCTTAACAGCCACAGCCTGTGCCGAAGATACAATCTGCTGAAGTACCGCAGACCCCTGGCGTGCCAGTTTCGACATCGACACACTCTCTAGGGTGTTAAAAGGTTTCAGGCGTAAAAGACCTTCAGAAATCGAAATTTTATCAGCTGACATAGCTCACTCCAGAGTAAGGGATCTGTTGTTTAGTATAGTCAAAATTCACAATATACGAAAAATTCACATGATTCACAGATTGCGCTATCGAAAGGGCACACCACACCTGAGTGTCTTGCTAAGCTAGCCCACCAACATATTGCATCATATGGATGTCACAGTGGTATCGTTCAGCAGCCTTTTCTAACCACCGGAGGTAGGCTTGATACCCATCGGCCTCAAAAAATACTGGATCACGACTGTGGCCTCTTTGTACTACGTGGACCAGTACATTTGACAAGAAAAAGCGTGGCTTGCGTGGCATGTTCTCTGCTCTATCATGATTGCAGACTAGGTTTCCTTCACCTTAGCTTTCCTTAAAGGGCTCTGACCCCTTTTCTGGACCAAAGGGCTCTGACCCCTTTTCTGGACCCCTTTTCTGCTTCGAGGATGGCACTATTTTTCAAAATCAAAAACTCGATATCTGCTATAGATAAGTACAAACAAACAACTGTCGGGCTTGTTCAACCAGATGATAAAGTCGCGGCTCAACCGCGCGACTTATCCTTATCCTTGTTTGTTAGATGCTCTTGAACTATTACAGTTCATCTAATTCGTCGGGTTTACTATTGGGCACTTTATTTAGCGCTTTCTTAAATTTTGACTTTGATGATAGTTCACCACGATTTTCCAAATAGCTTTTTGTTAGGAATGCCGATGTTTTTTCAGCAACCGCAGACACCACGAATTGATTGATAGAAATACCATCTTCAGTGGCAAGTTTTTTAATCTGATCATGTAGCGAGTCAGGTAATCTTAAGCTTAGAGTGCTCATGGAAGTAAACCTCGTCTATTTAAAAACTCTTTTGAAGTTAGAGCCTTTATTCCAAATTTATCAATCCCAACAAAATCCTTTTTGTTGTATGTAACAATAACGTTACTCCTAGATTCAACAGCGACCTCAAGAACTAAATCGTCTTTAGGGTCTTTTAGATATGGTCTCCATAGATAAAAAATTTCGCGTTTGCTTGATACTTGGGCGATATAATTTAGAATATCTTCAATATCGGATTTGTCGAGTGGAAGATTAAGGCTTTCACGTAAAGCAACGGCCTCGTATTCCAAAAATAGCGGCACCGATATATTTAGTATGAAATTCCCATTATCTATTAAACTCAATAGCTTAAATGATGCTCCATTCTTTGATTTAAGCGCCGATACAAGGACATTTGTGTCTAATACGATATTTATCGGCTTCATATAGTGGTATTATAGGTGATACCGTGTAAAAATCAAGAACTAGCACGACATTTTATGTTTGGACAAATCTAACGTTAAAGCTGTGCGGCGCAAACGAAGCGCAGCGTAGTTTGTGTCCGAACGAGCGCCTTGGTACGCCCAGCATGGGCGTGAACTTATGAGGTGAAAGTCCTCTGTAAGAGATTCGCCTGTCTATTGATAGACAGTATAATTACTAGTCGACGGCAACTGCAAGTCCGCTAGGTGTTGTGGGGAGGAAGCCTGAGTACAAAACTGCGAGCTTACGTACAGAAACATCATATGAGGCCCAGTCTCAGGGGTGAGTTAGCCAAGCATAACGAAACCCATGAAT
>NVUB02000174.1 GCA_002401775.2 Ectothiorhodospiraceae bacterium | reverse complement strand
TTAACCCCAGTACCCTCAGAAGCAGGCTTGAAAAGAATCTTACCAGCATCATATCGACCAATAGTTTCATGTGGAATTGTTCCACCATCAAGAGGAACTTTGATCATTGCTTTTTGGGCTGCTTCAGTGGCTTTTCTAATTGCTTCAGGAACTTCCTTAGCTTTACCAAGTCCGTAACCAACACGACCTTTCTTATCTCCTACAATCATAAGTGCAGAGAAAGAAAAACGACGTCCACCCTTCACAACTTTAGCAACACGATTAACAGCAACCACACGTTCTTCAAGATCTGGATTTAATCCTTCTCTTTTTTGCGGCTTCATATTGCGAGGAGCATGCTTTTTACGAGCAGGCTTCTTCTCAGCAGTAGCTTAATAGCTTACACGGACACCCACTTTAGTAAGCCCCATAAACTACCTATAAATAATAGGGTTGGCGTGAGTTTTGTCGGATTTGTTTTTATTGCTTCGCATGGCTGTCCTGTTAGCATTGTCCCCAACCTACGGATTACCATTTTTATCTAACGGTTCTAACTCTAATTTAGCCCGCACAATACTAATAAAATCCTCCAGAATTTCCCAGATATTTAGAATGTTAGTATTAAGCATCTGGTGAGTTTTACCGAGTGCGACTGGATCAACACTAAGCGTGTCATCGCCACAGTTTTCGAGCAGGGCTATCATACTGGTCAGGCTGTGGATGCTATGGGCCTCTACATCAACCCTGCGCCGCATTTCGACATAGCGGAGTAACAGTTCGGGGCTAATGTCGGCTATTTTAGACGTTTCAGTATTCAAGTGATTGATCTATCGGGTAAGTTGGGTTGCTACAGCCATTTTAATCAACATGAGTTTATCCTAGCATGCCCCGAAGTTGGGGGCAATCAAAAGTGCCCCTAATATTGGGGCATGAAAAAAACCATACACAGTGAACAAGGCGTTCTTATACGGGATGCGCTCAGGCAGGTCAGAGAAAAAGCGGGTCTGACCCAGCGAGAACTCTGCCGCATATTGGGCAAAGAACATACCTTTATTTCAAAATGCGAACTCGGGGAAAGGCGTATTGATATCGCGGAGTTTTACTGGATATGTAAAGCGTGTGAAGCTTCACCCAGGAAAGAAGTTGAAAAACTTATTAAGGCTTTTGATAAATTATAATTGGATAAGGGCTCTGACCCCTTACCCGGGATAAGGGCTCTGACCCCTTACCCGGACCCTGACCCCTTACCCGGACCCCTTACCCGTAAAATATTAATTGAATTTCTGAATGACAACAGCACACAAACAGCAAACTACAATCAGTATGGTGAACTAACCGCTATTGCCAATGAATCAGTTACTTACACATATGGTTATGATAATAGGCAACGTATGGTTAGTAAGACGGACTCACGTACGGGTAAGCGGCTAGGGTGGGCATACGATATTGCTGGCAATTTATCCAGTAAAATTGATTACCAAGGGAAAGAAACATTATATACCTATGACGACACTAATCGATTGGTTGCAATGTCGAATAAAGACTATTTGCAAGCCTCCTATCATTATGACGCGGCAGGCCGCCTATTGAGTCGGATTCTGTCGAATGGTGCCTCAACATTATATACCTACGATAAAGATAACTACTTAAAGAAAATCATGCAACGTAGTTCCAACGGCAGTATTATTGACGATCGTATTTTTTCACACGATGATATTGGAAACATTACACAGGCACTTATAACGGGTGGAAATACTATCAACTATGCTTACGATCCAGCGTATCGATTGTTATCAGCAGATTCTAGCAATAATGCCAATGATGAAGCCTATACATACGATGCGGTGGGTAATCGTGCCAGTGTTACCATTAATGGGAATACAAAGTATTATATCTATAACAACACCGGGAATCGCCTGAATGAAGTGAGGCAAAATAACCAACTGATCAATAGTTATGAATACGACAATAATGGTAGTCGTGTGATAAAACGCAACGGTAGCGGAACAATTGTTGAAAGCTACACCTATAATCAAAAGCGTTTAGTAACCCAAATGACCAGCAGTGGTGCGACTGCAACATTTGCCTACGACCCGAATGCATACCGCATCCAGAAAATTGCGGGTGCAGTTACTAACAACTACTTGCTGGAAGCAGAAAACCTGGAAGCCATCTATGATGAAAATGACCAACTAAAAGCGAGTTACCTGCGTGGTGTAGTCGTGGATGAAATCATTAATGGTTTCAAACGAGATTCCAGCGGTAAGATGCAAAACCGTTCCTTCCACCATGATCAAATCAATTCCGTGGTGGCGCTTTCTGATCATACGGGCGCGGCAACCCAAACCAAAGGTTATGATTCATTTGGTAGTGAGTGAAAGTAAATAGGACATCCATCATAATAAAATCAGGAAATCTTATATAAATCATATCCTTAAGTGGCATTAATCAAATTTTTTATTGTTCCCTGTCATGGGTGTCCGTTTATGGACCCTGTGCCTCTGTGGTAAATAGTTTGTAGGCTGGGGTGAGGAACGAACCCTAACGGCACTGTTGAAAAATGTTGGGGTGCATAAAGAACATTGTCCCCAACCTACTTCCAACCTACTTCTTACATGGACACCCATCTTAGAGGGTTCAAAAAAATGCAGATAAATCATATGATTAGGTTGCCCCACATTTCTTTGCATGACTAAATTGCTGGTCATTGTGTAAAACCCATACTTGACATAAGTATCAATATTGATACTATATAAATGTGGCCAACATATCTGCAATATTAGAAGAAATGAAAGCGAACCCTAAGGGTATTCGTTTTAATGAACTCAAAAAAGTTTGCGAGCATTACTTCGGTAAACCGCGTCAATCAGGAAGCAGCCACTGTATTTATAAAACACCCTGGCCAGGTGATCCTCGCGTAAATATTCAATATAAAAAGGGAAAGGCCAAGCCATATCAGGTAAAGCAAGTGCTATTAGCTATCGAAAAAATTGAGGTGTCACATGGTTAATGAAATCGAAAGATATACTTATCGAGTAACGTGGTCTGATGAGGATGAAGAATTCATTGGGCTATGTGCTGAATTTCCTAGCCTTAGTTGGCTGGCATCAACTTCTTCTCAAGCATTAAAAGGAATTCAAACCGTTGTTGAAGAATGTGCTTTTGACATGTCAAAAAACAAAGAAGAATTACCGTTGGCTATCTCAGCACGTAATTTTAGTGGTAAATTTATGGTTCGTGTCCCGCCTGAAGTACATAGGCACCTAGCATTAGAGGCCGCTGAATCAGGTGTAAGCTTAAATAGAATTGCAAGTGCAAAGCTTGCGCGTTAAACCCCATTGGTTCGCATTCAACTAATGCGTCAATTAGGCGCTCGCAGAGTTAAGAGCAAGTTAAAAAGACACCCAAGCTAGTGGTTTTCAATTAAATGATGGTAGTCGACGGTTTAATGCTATTTTTTTGAGATGTTTTTTTGAGCAGAATGAATGGTTTATTGGTGGGCCGTGGTGGCCGGCGGAGGCGATCCAAAGTTGTACTTCGGGTCGGACGAAGCCCGCATCAACTGTTTGGTAATATTACCTACCTTCCAGTCTTCGATTTCCAGTCCGCTTTTGATACAATCTTGCGCTTAACTGGGCGGTGTACCGGTAATTACCTGTCAGAGAATTTCCCAATATCGCGCTCGCATCGACCCACATGTCAGCGACCTGCAAGCGTTTAAATCCTTTGTTTATTTAAGTGGTTTATTCCGATGCTAAAATTCCAACGGTTTAGTCATGTAATGATATTTTCATAGGATAGGGTTATTTTTAAGATCAAATAAAAGGGTTTTTACCTGTTTTAAAATAATGGATTGTTTCGAGTCTAAAATGAAATAAGCCAATAATGAATAAGCCGATTCTGTACATTATTATAATAGACCATTTTGGACGTTGAACGTTATAAGCTCAAATAAAATGGAGAGAAGATGAAGATTTCAAACTATGTATTAGGGATACATAGCAATGTAATTCCGAACGCTGTTTTACTGATGGTCATGCTTGGTTAACAATTACTACAAAAGTTGATAAAGGTAAGTTTGCAAAGTCTTACGGCCTATGGCCGGACGGTCATCCTAAAACAAAGGACAATGGTGACAAAACAGATGTTCGAGTTGGAATGGAACCGTCTAGAGGTATCGAAAATAGATACTACGCTCTCACGCTAATACAATACATGAAATTAAAGGATCTTATTAATACAACGGAACATTGGTTCTACACAAATAACTGTTCATCTTGGGTTAGTGAAGTAGTTAAAAAATTGTATAAGACTGAAGTGGATGCGGATGACTGGTTCGGTATAGAAACACCACGAGAACTATCAGGAAGCATTTGGCTCCTCGAACGTAAAGAACCGACATCTGTTGATAATCCTAAAGTAATTGTATGGAGATCAACCAGAAGAGGTTATAGGAGGGTGAAGTAATGAAGAAAATACTTATCCTTATGTTTTCAACTGGTTGGGTTTTTACTCTATTAGGTTCCATGTACTTGAATGTTGCATTTTTAAAAAATGAAGTATACCCAATACTTTACGAAAATAAAGGCCAATTAAATAGTTTCCCTTATATGCAAGCTGTTGAGTCACTATTAAATATCACTTTAACTTGGGTTGTTTTAGTATTAATTGCATGGTCAATTTACTGTATCAAAAAAAGCCGTTTATAATCGAGTTATATTTGTGGCAGCAGTTAATAAGACACCCAAATTAGAAGTTTACAATTAAGTAGGATCAATGGGGTCGACTCGATCGATTTAGCGGTTTTGACCGGCATTCGTTTTTCATTCGAGCCTGCACCCATTGGTGATAGCCGACTCGGGCGGTAATGCGGTAGTCACAAAGGCCTGATACGGTTCGCCCGCTGTTGATATGGTGACGTATTGACCTAGTATCTGACTTTTCATCGTTTTGTTTCAATGGTTGAATTAAGGTGTTCAGTTATTTCAGTTATAGGCATTCATTGAAATAGAGTGGGCAGAGTGGGCAGCTTAGCTTATCTGGACACCCATCTTAGTAAGGCCATAAATTGTTGATGAACCATGTGGTTAATGTGAGTTCTGACAGATTATTTTCATTTTTTTTGCATGGGTGTCTGGTTTAGATATCTGGTTTAGATAAGTCAAATTTCAGAGCCTTTTCCAATATGGAGTGAGCGCCAGTTAGTTAATAACAGTAAGTAAATAAGACATCGGCGCTTAGACCCTCTGCCTAGGGCGTTTGCTGGCCGGCCATTAGACCGGTGAAAGATTGGCTTAATAAATGTCAACCATTTTTAAAGGTGTGCGTTATAAGGAGCAATGAAAACTAAAATATCTAATAAAGGATATCTATGAAAATATATCGAATACTTTTAATTGCCAGTGCATTTAGCATGACGGCTTGTGGCGCAGGCAATGGCAGCTTGGATAGCGATTCTGCACTAAGTGCAAGCCCTGGCACCCTCGTAAATCCACAGGCGTTTACAACGATTAGCCTTATCGAACTGAATGACTTGCATGCACACCTAACTGAGCATATGGATTATAACTATGCCAATGGAGGCGTGTCGGTCGTTAAGCG
Organism: Ectothiorhodospiraceae bacterium; assembly: GCA_002401775.2. GTDB lineage: Bacteria > Pseudomonadota > Gammaproteobacteria > SZUA-152 > SZUA-152 > SZUA-152. The sequence goes on along the minus strand of NVUB02000174.1, from coordinate 15,409 downwards.
TGGCGGGCTTGCCCGTATTGCAACGGCGATTAAAGACATTAGGCAAGAAAATCCATATAGCATCGTTATGAATATTGGCGATACTTATCACGGTGGTGTTGAAGCGTTATACACCAATGGTAATGCGATTGTAGACCCGCTAAATGCGATGGGGATAGATATTGGTGTTCCTGGTAACTGGGATTATGCTTATGGGCCAAGTGTGACTCGCGCGCGTTTCAGCGAGGCTGGGCGTTTCGGGAATGATGAGACGAAAAAAGTTAACTATGATAATTTAGCGGCGAATGTCACCAGTACCACTCCGCAGGTATTTCTACCGGCCACTAAAATTATAACAATGAACGGTATTGACATCGGTTTTATAGGGCTCTCATCTGATATTGTGCCGCGTATGTTTTCTGGTTTTGCTATTGGTTTTGATTTTTTACAGGGTAAGCAGAATCATATTGATTTAATAGCGTTGAATGCTGCTGATCTGCGCTCACGTGGTGCGGACGTTGTTGTAGTAATGAGTGAACTCGGTATACATAAAGATATCGCGCTCGCAGATGCTATTGCGGTGGGCCAGGTGGATGTGTTTTTTTCTGCCCATACGCATGAGCTGACCCGTGATCCGATTATCAGTAACAGTGGTGCAATGGTTGTGGAGTCGGGCAATGATACTTTTCTTGGCCGTATGGACTTACGTTTTGATGACAAGAATCAGCTCCAGGATCGCCAATGGTCAATTATTGAAATTGATTCACGTTTTGCCGAAGATGAGGCAATAAAACCGCTGGTTGATAATGCGCGACAGCCATTTTTAGCCAGTGATGTAAACATAGAGTTTCCTGTAGCGGCAGTGTCTCAGCGTTTAACGCAGCCAATTGATACGGTTATTGCTCAGTTTCCATACACGGTAGATCGTCGTCAAGTGCTGTCGAATAATTTTAACCAGATGTTTACCCAAATGTTGCGTCAGTATGCGGGTACGGATATTGCCACTATGTCGGGATTCAGGTTTGGTAGTGTCGTCCCGGGTATGGGTTTCTTACTTGAAGATAATGCCCTAGCCTCAGGTGCGATGACACTGGAAGATGTGTATCGATTTTTTCCTGTAACGATTGAATTAGCCACGGCAAGTGTTACCGGGGAACAATTAAAAGAAGTTATCGAGATGAACCTAAGCAGTGTTTTTTCAACAGAAGCCTTTGACCATTCGGGTGGCTGGTTTGATGGCTTTAATGGTTTAGAACTGGATGTAAGCTTAAAGCAGGATAATGGGCAGCGGATTAACAGTATCAGGCTGGTGGGTAGTCAAAGTGAAATATTGGACAATGATATTGTGAGTATTGCAGGTTGTGTGCGTCCAATAGATCCGGGTAATAGTGACGTATTGTGTGGCTACTCGGGCTTCATGAATGTGGTAAAATTAACCAACCTCAGTACTGGCCAGCCATGGTCAGCGATTGACTTTCTTTACGGAACAGCTGCAATCACTGCAAGCGCCGAGTTCGCTTACAAGGGGTATAAACGATTCGGACGAAACATTGGTATGGCCTGAAGTTGAGTTTATTCAGCCTTTACGCGGCGCACAATAAAAGGCATTTTAGCTACACCACTTTATCGTTATTTGTTAGCCTTTTCGTAAACTAAATAGGGCTAAAAAAATAGGGCCAAGTAAGGAAGTTCAAGTAAGGAGCGCAGCAAAGCTTGAGTTATCCACAAACATTACCCGCTTCCGCTTAGCCGTTTGATGGGTGTCGTCAATAGATTCTCCGGGGTTCTAATTGTGGGCGTGCCTATATATAACCCTATTTGATGCCCGTATTCCCTTTTCTGGGTGGTATAGTTGATTGTGGTTAAAAAACTGTTATTATATACAGGTGGTGTAATCAATTTTTCAACATCAATCTATTATTCATTGAGGCCAATATGACCGTTATTGCTAAATACTATTCCGATAAGGATCCAAAAGAAACCATGTTTGATGACAAAGCAAAAGCAGATGCACATGACCGTAAGCTTGAAGCTATTGAAAGTTTTGCCAGCGTACTGATGGACAGTGCCAGCTACTCCAGCGTGAGTCTTGAAGAAGATGATGCTTATAAAATGGCTGAACATATGCTTGATCAGCATAAAGAGCAGATGATATCTATTGTTACTGGGAAAAAAGCCCGTAAGCCACGGGAGAACCCGAGCAATACAACGGATGCCGACGCTGATAATACCAATACTCAATCATCTTCTACCTCTTCAGACGATGCCTCTACAGAACAGAGCGCAGCGGCTTAACTTCCTCGTCCTCTCCGTAGGACACTGATGGAATAGCTGAGCCTGGCCATCTAAGTGATGGCCAGGCTTCTAGTGCCCATAGTCGATAGCGATAGTTGATAGTTAATAGCAATTCCGCTTCGTTTGCCCGGTACCTTCCCTTACGCTGTACAGCAGTTAGGCCGTGCCTGCGAATGGTGCATTTAGCACGACTTTATTGTTAATGCGATAAATCAGTATCAGCAGTAGTCAGGCTTGGACTTTTTTTGTGTGCTGGAAAATGTGACGTTTTCTATGCTTAAGTTTTCATGATTTTGTTTTATGAATTTATGATCATGAAGTTCACATAAAGCCACACACTTGATTGTTTTTCGATGGTTATTTTATGTTGATCAAATGGTCGTTAGTGAGGTTGATGACGATTGTATTGCTGACGTCATCTGATACGTCATTAATATTGTCTGGATTGAAGGGCTCTGATTGATTGGACCAAACCAGGCTGTTGTTCATTGTGTTATATAAATTGGTTTCTAATGAAAGAGTAGTATGGTTTTGTGCATAATTCGTTGCATGTACGATGGGGTATGAGTGGTTATAAAAATCATAAAGGTTGCGACGGAATGCGCGTACGGGGAAGTTTCTACGTGAGGGGGCGTTGCGTGAGTCTGAGTCTTCGCTAATTACGCGGGTTATTAGCACGGAGTCAAAATCATCAGCGTTAATTGCCGAAGATATAATCTCTCGATTTAGTGCTTGGCCTGAAGGGAAAAGGCTAAGGCTGGGTATGGATCGCACGCCCTTGGTTTTTAGTATTTTTACCAGGGTGTCTTCGTATAGACGGCGCTCTTCCTGGCTGCTGTGGATGCCGATGACCAATACTTTAGAAATGGAAGTGGAAAAATCCGGGTCTTTCCAAGCTGATGTAGTGCCGTTTGTATTGGTCGAGGCACATGAAGTTAAAAATAATATGCTGGCAATGGCAAGCGAACCATAAAGAGTTTTGACGTTACGACGCATTTTCGGATACCTAATGATAAAAAATAATGTGTGGGAATTTACTAGTATGTTATGAACGAGTGTGAAGGTTCCTATGTTCCATTTATCCTGAAGCATCGAAATATTGGGCGTTAACGATATAAATCCCTGAAGTTTCCGTGACACAATAATGGAAGAAAGCGTTAGATAAAATATCTACTCAGGGCTATTTGGGTTGACAACATCGTTCTGACTTCGGCGAACCGGTATAACGATTTGAGTAGACTGGTTACGGTTAAGTTAATCAGCCACTTGTTGCTTGGTAAAGAGGCCGCTGAGGGTGTATTCCAGTTATAAATGAAGTAGTTAGCTTGTTCGACATACCTCGAGAGAGGCATGTCGAATACAAGCTGTTGATGACTAATGAGTACATTAGTAAATCAGCATTTTATTTGACGTAAATCGTAATTTTTTCAGAAATCACCGCTGGCTTATGGGGAATGTGTTGGTGATTGCCAAGCACTAATTGCAATGTGTGCATCCCTTTAGAGAGGGTAATCGATGATTGTGTTTGCCCGCCGCCAAAGTGTTTTACTTCTTTACCCATGGCTTTGTCATTTGCGGGTAATTTTTTTCCATCGATGAGTAAGTGGTGATGGCCGGTATTCTTTTTATCGGTGCCAGCAGGTGCAACGCCCATGCCCGCCAGTCCAAATTTAACCGTAATATTCTGGCCCACAGTTTCGCCGTTGGCAGGCGAAATAATGTAAACCGATGCTCCTTCAGGTGAGGGTGATGCATTTGCACTGCCTAATGGCAGTAGAAGCGCAATGGTAAGAGTGAGGGTATAGATAAAATCCTTCATGATAGTTCTCCTTAGTGAGTATTCTGGCGCGTATAACCATGATTAAAATCAGGGTAAAGAATGCGCCGCAGAATATAGTGCATCGTATGTTGCACTGTTTGGTGCATTCAGCAGGTTTGGTTTCTCGATAAATCTACGATGAGCTGATAAGTTTATGAGGGCCATGATTATAGCATTATTTTATTGGCACGCCACTATTTGGATCGTGTTGCCTTGGGCAACAGGTTATTTGCGATCGACACGCACTCTAGAAATACTCTCGTTAAGACGCTGGCCACGCTAAGGATAGCGGGCTGTGTGGGGGGATGATTACCTGAGCCTGATTGCTTAACCCTGGGCTTAAATCGGAGTTAAATCCAGTCCCCTGACCAGCGCTTGATTAAGCGCTGCCAAAGTACACCTGGGTCTTCCTCAAAAATGATGTCGGGTTGTGTATGCACTAACAGCCAGTCACCGCGATTAATTTCGGCTTGTAACTGGCCAGGAGCCCATCCGGTATAACCCGCGTACGTCCGAGACTGAGCAGCGAGAGGTTGTTTAAAGGCGTTATTGGCCGTCGAAAAATAAATATTATTGGCAATGAGGTGCATGTTTTTGCGAGGATGATCGGTGCTCATTAAAACAAAAATGGCATTCGTGCTTACGGGGCCGCCGAGATATAATGGGTCGGTGCGTTGATTGAGCTGTTGAATACGCGGAAAGGCCTGTTGTAATGGGATAGTGGTTGGCCGGTTGATGGTTAATCCCGTGGCACCGCGTTTGCTGTAATGGGTAATCAGAATGACCGTTTCCTGAAACCCGGTTCCTTCCAGCTGATCCGTGGCTACCAGAAATAGACCCTGGTCGGTGGGAAGTGATTTGGGAGCGGCGGAAAGTGACGAACTGCTGAGGAAAAGTGTGGCGACGGTCCCAAGTGCAAAGGCAAACGTCAGCCAATGTGTCGAGATTATGTGGCCGTATAAAAAACGGGACGTTGGTTTAGCAACCTTTGCTGACGATCCGGCCATGGTCGATCCCGATTTTTAGTGGTTTAAAAGCTGGTAATTGGAGTATAGCGGAGTTGTTGCCAGCAGGGTGTAAACGCTGTTGGCCGTTGTTTGCTAACGGTCTGCTAACTGCCTGCTAATGTCTGATCACCGCTACAGAGACGTTTGAGCAAACCCTCGTCGCTTGCCCGTTGAGGGTCACCGTGGGCTATGCCGCTTCGACAGAAGAACCGCCGTTTTGAATGGCCGTTTGCACTGCGCTGCTGGAACGAGCCAGCAAAATCCGAATGTCATCGCCTTTTTCCCATGCTGCCACGCCAAAGCAGGCTTGAGGTTGCAGGGTGGCCTGGTCGTCTATTCGGATGCTTAACGTGTTGAGCTGGCTGGCAATTTTATTGGCCAGGGCAATGGCAGCTGATTTATCCGTTTCCGGTAATACGAACACAAATTGGCCTGATTCCAAGCGTCCGACCAGGTCAGCCCAACGCATTTGATCACGTAATAGCTGGCTGACAGCAACAATTATTTTGTCCACGGCCACTTGTCCTGCCGTTGACGTAATGTGTTCAAAGTCCATGATGCTCATGGTAACCACGGAGAGAGGGTTTTGGTACCGGCGACTGCGTGAAAGAAGTGGCTCAAGTCCATTATTGATGGCGCGCTCATTCAGAAGGCCGCTGATAGATTCAATGGTATTGTGTTGTTCGAGCTGTTGGGCGAGGTGGGTGCGCTCAGAGCGTAAATATTCTTCTTCAGAGACGTCGACGTAAAAAATGGTTTTTTGCCCATCAACTATGGGTAACGGGCAACGCATGATGCGACGCTGCTCTCCCTTTTGTTTTTGCTCGAGGGTGAAAGGGCCATTACTGTCAGGCACATGATTTTGGCTATTCGCAGGCTCACTGATCCCCAGCAGTGCTGTCTCAGTACGCCCTAAACAGCTATCGGGTGAGCAACCAAGCCAGTCAGCGAGTGTGTCATTGCACCAAAGAATAAGGCCTGTGTCATCAGTGGTGATAATCGCCATGGGGGCATTATTTAAAATATGGTGACTGTGCTCGAGTTTTGGGTCTTCCATACTGCAATGCTCCTCGTGGTGTGTTGTGTGCTTATTATTACCGTTAGCCAGGCGCGCAAATAAGGGAAATTGAATAATGTGTGCGGTCATGTGGCCGCGGAGTTGGTATTCCGTCATTTTTTTGACAAAGTTTGCGGTAACAACCTGATTTTGCTTACTTTTTTTGCTTAAGCGCTGATTTTTGTGCTTATTCATAGAGTTATCAGCGGTTCTTTGGATGATAACTTTAGGACGCTTGTACGTCTATTCCTCATCGAATGTCAGTCCACTTTTTATTCAATCATGGTCATTTAGAAAGCCGTCCATTTAACAAATTTGGGTTATTGCCGAAGATATTCAGTGATGGCGACAAGTCGACCTGTATCAGTGTGATATGGGTTTGCTTGTGCTGGGTTATTCATGAGTGAAACCTGAGCGTAAGATTCCAAAATACTGAGATGGCAATTATAAAACCCGTAAAATCAACCAACGATCAGATTGACGTGCGCGCCGTGCGAAAACGTTTTCTGGCGATCAATCGGGAAAGGTTGCGCCGTACGGAAGATGCTTTGCGTTGGCGTAATCGTGATTTTTTGGAATTGCTACCGCTGTTGTTCCACATTAATCATGCGATGTTGCCTGGGTTTGTGTCAAAGCAGACCCCGGCAGGGATATCGGATTGGGCGCCAGCGAAGAAAAATATTGATGCAGGTAAACGCATCGCCAAAAGCTTTGATTATAAAAAACGCGCGTTACGGACTTTTGATATTCATTCCCTCTTTTTAATGGGCAGCGTGGGGACGATTGCACATTCCGAAAAAAGTGATTTTGATGTATGGGTTTGTCATCGCCAAAAAATATCAAAAGAAAAACTGGAACAACTTGCCGCGAAATGTAAAAGCATCGAAGAGTGGGGAGACTCAGCAGGGCTTGAGGTCCATTTTTTCTTAATGGATGCTGAACAATTTCGTAAAGGCGAAGTCGTTGAGTTGAGTAGCGAAAGTAGTGGTAGTACCCAGCACCATTTATTACTGGAAGAATTTTACCGCACGGGGCTTTTAGTGGCAGGTCGTTACCCTGCATGGTGGTTGGTGCCACCGGACCAGGAAGCAAATTATACAACGTTTGTGGCACGATTAATCAAACAGCGTTTTATTCCGGAGCATGAAATTATAGACTTTGGTGGCGTGAGCGGCGTGCCTGCAGAAGAGTTTTTTGGCGCTGCACTTTGGCAAGTCTATAAAGGCATAGACTCCCCCTATAAATCCGTATTGAAAATGTTACTGATGGAGGCGTACGCCGCTGAGTACCCTAAGGGCGACCTGCTTTGCCAGCGTTTTAAACGGGCAATTTATGAAGGCGTGACGGATCTTGATTTACTCGACCCTTATACGATTCTGTTGGAAAAGCTACAGACATATCTTTTACGAGAAGAATCCCATGAAAGACTTGAACTGGTGCAGCGCTGCTTTTATTTCAAAGTAGAAATAGCATTAAGCCGACAATCAAGAATGAACCAAAGCTGGCGTTGGGAGCGAATGAAAGACTTGGCAGATGCCTGGCAATGGACGGATGGATATATTGAGCATCTGGATGAAAGAAAATCCTGGAATGTTCACCAAGTGTTAAAAGAACGTCGTATTCTAGTCGATGAAATTACCCACAGCTATATGGCTTTATCAAAGTTTGCGCGTGCACATTCTTCCCTGGCGCGTATTGAACAAAAAGATTTGAATGTTTTGGGGCGTAAACTTTATGCCGCCTTTGAGCGTAAAGCGGGAAAAATTGAAGCCATTAACAGAGGTATTTCTGACAACATTGTTGAAAGCCACATCACCATCATTCAAGGTAAGGGAAAGGACAACGAAGAGTCCTGGACGTTATATCCTGGGCTGGTTGAAGGCCATGAGCCTGGTGGGAGTTTAAAACGTGCACGCAGTATTGTGGAAGTATTGGCATGGTGCCACTTTAACCGTTTAATCGGTTATCGCACCATTATTTCCCTGTTGATGAATGAAGGCATACTGTCTTTAAAAGAAACGCGATCCATATTAACCACCTTGCAAAATCTTTTCCCGAATGGTGCTTTGCCACCCACCAGTATTGAAAGTTTCAGTAATCCCCCGCTTATTGAGACGGGCTGTATTTTTGCCAATGTAGGAATAGATCCGTTACCTAAACATTCCCGGCGTGGTACTGACCTGGTGAGTGACCAGTCTGACATCATGAATTACAGCGGCTTCTCGCATAACCTTGCATTAACCTTTGACCTAATGGTAGTGACAAGCTGGAACGAGGTCATTACCTATAAATATTCGGGTATTGAAGGTTTGTTGGATTGTCTTTCCCAGTATTTGCATTGGAATGCCACGGGTGAAGCGATAGATCCGCCGGCATTGAATGCCTTTAGTTTTTCGTCAAGCCATAGCCGTGCCATTGCCCAGCGTATCGAAGAATTGTTTAATGATGTTGCTGCTGTATTTTTTAAAGTGTCCGGAAAAGGCGGCGCACGTTATATTTTACAGGTTGCAAAATCCTATTATTTGTTAGAATCAGATACCGGTGCATTTAATTATACCTATCAACCCACGTATGAAGCATTGTTGAATACATTGGCCCAGCCGCAAGAAATATTTCGCCCTATTAAGGTTGATAGCCATGCGTTATTGAATACTCCTTTGCCGGCGATTCTGCGTAAAAATCGCACTGGATTTATTCAGATGTTTTATTATTCCCTGGGAAAGGAAGTTGATATCTTTGTCATGGACGAAAATGGGTCTTTATTTCATCAGCGCATCCCTTATTTTGAAGACGAAGCTTTAGTGAATCATTACAGTCGGTTTTTTGATGCGGTATTGAATCGGCAAAGCTTTTTATTCCAGGACGCCAATGCCAGCCTTATGCTGGATGCCCTGGAAATATATAAGGTAAAAAGTCGCCGCAATAATAAATATGGATTTGAACGCCAAACCCCCGATGTCAATCGACCGATTCATTATTTTAATGTACAGGTGATTGGCGATATGGTTGATCAAGATGCGGCGTTTACCGTGTACTGCAATGACCAGGAATTTTCATCGTTGGATCACGGGAAACGCTTGTTCAGGGAAGTGGCTCGTTACGTATTGCAGCAAAGGGCTAGTGGCCAGCGTTATCCGATCTATATTACCGACGTTGATTTGTCGCCGACATTATTAGGCGCACGTCGTACCGATAAGGTTCAGGCCATCGATTATTTAAAATATAAAAAACGCATTGAAGCAAAGCTTAACAAAGAGCTGGAACGACTATAGTCAGTGACTGTTATTAGTCAGCCCGTTAATGGCTAAAGTATAGGGTTAGTTGATTTCCTTAGTTGTTGAGAATGTTGCCGGAGCTGTTTTCGGAATGGCTGTAAGAGTTATTGTCAGAAGTGCTATCGAGACAATTAACAAGCCATTTTGAAATATCGTTAATTTCTTCGGGGCACACATTGTGTTCCATATCGTAACTATTCCAGTTAATGGAATGTCCCATATTGTTGAGTATCTGTCGCGATGTCTCGCCATGCTCATAACGTACCACGGGGTCTTGTCGGCCGTGCGCCATAAAAATGGAAGTGTCCCGGTTGGCTTGGCTATAGGTATCCGTCGGTGTGTCGCGTAATGGCAAGTAGGTTGATAAACCACCAATACCGGCAAGGCGTTGTGAATGGCGTAGCCCGGCGTGCAAGGCGACGCCACCGCCTTGTGAAAAACCCAACAATACGATGCGCTGAGTAGGGATGCCGCGCTGATTTTCAGACTTAATCAGACCTTCAATATATTCTTGTGACTCGACCAAGCCCCGCTCGTCTTCCTGGGCAAAGTCCTCCAGAGAAAAAATATCGTACCAGGCACGCATTTCATAGCCACCATTACAGGTAACCGGGCGTACTGGTGCGTGTGGAAAAAGAAACCGAATGCTGAGCGCGTCTGGTAATTGGAGTTCGGGCACGATGGGAGCAAAATCATTGCCATCGGCTCCCAGGCCATGTAACCAGATAACAGTGGCCGTCGGTGAGGGGGCGGTACATATTTCTATACAGGAGTCGGAGTCTGCCATTTGTGTTGTTGTATTCATTTGCTGAGAGTAACGGATTCACCTGATTGCTCGCTGAGAGCCTGACTTAAAAAGGCCATTAACTCCAGGTCGCCTTGTTTCCAACACTCCTCATTGGGGTGGAAGTCGAAATGAAACCCGCCAGAGCGTGCCGCTACCCAAATTTGCAAAGCGGGTTCTTGTCGATTGATGATGACTTGAGAGCCATTGTCACATTCGATGGTTAAAATGCCGCCGGCAAAATCCCAGTCCAGGTCCGCATCACAGACATCAAGAGCGTCTTCAATATCGCTTAGAGTGTCATCGACTCTTTGATTAAATTCACCTGTATTCACTGCGGTAATCTCCTTGGTGTTGTAGTAGGTATTGGTAGCAGGCATTGGTAGCAGCCAAAGGCCCGGCTAACGGTATATGACGATATTCTTTAGGCTCGAATGGTAGGTTTCCTAGCGCCGTCTGTCTATAATAGTCCGCGTAGAAGGGGATTATTTATGAAACCGTGTTGGGTACAATACCTATTTTTGATGGTGATTGTCGTTTTGGGTACGGGCAGTATGCTGAGTGCCTGTGGGCAAAAGGGTCGTTTGACGCTCCCGGACACCCCCGTAAGCAGTGAAACTAGCGAATATTAAGCCCGTTCATTTACTGACGTAACTATCATTATTTTTATTCACATACACCTGATGTAGAAACAATCCATGAATCATTTTGAATACCGTGCCGGACACTTGTTCGCTGAAGATGTCGATTTACGCCGTATCATCGACGAGGTGGGCTCTCCCTGTTATGTCTATTCTCGCGCTACTTTTGAGCGCCATTGGGCCGCTTTCGACAGTGTGCTTGAAGGGCACGACCATCTGATCTGCTATGCCGTAAAGGCCAATTCAAACCTGGCGGTCTTAAACGTCCTGGTAAAACAGGGGTCGGGTTTTGACATCGTTTCTGGCGGGGAATTGCGCCGTGTTATTGCCGCCGGTGGCCACCCTTCCAAAATCGTGTTCTCCGGCGTGGGCAAATCAGCCGATGAAATGCGTTATGCCCTGGAGCTGGGCATTCGTTGTTTCAATGTTGAGTCTGTGGCAGAACTTGAACGTCTTAACGATATCGCAGGTGAAGTCGGCACCACCGCACCCGTGTCAATTCGGGTAAATCCTGACGTTGACGCGCAAACCCATCCGTACATATCCACCGGCCTTAAAGAAAACAAGTTCGGCGTAGAAATTCAGGCAGCTCCAGCGGTGTACCAACGCGCCGCTGAGTTACCGAACATCAATGTCACGGGAATTGATTGCCATATAGGCTCACAGCTGAGCGATATTACCCCCTTCGTCGATGCGCTAGACCGAGTCTTGGTGTTAATTGATACGCTGGCCACGCAAGGTATTGAACTGAAGCATATCGACCTTGGTGGTGGCTTGGGGATTACCTACCGGGACGAGACGCCGCCCAGTCCCGCCGAATATGCCGCCGCAATATTGGCGCCGCTAAAAGCACGAAACCTGGAAATTATTCTTGAGCCAGGGCGAGCAATAGCCGGCAATGCGGGTATTTTGTTGACGCGTGTCGAGTACCTAAAACCCAGTGAAGCGAAAAACTTTGCCATCGTCGATGCCGCCATGAATGACCTGTTGCGGCCCGCCTTGTATAGCGCATGGCAAAACATTATTCCCGTACAGCCCCGTGAAAATGGTGTGGCGCAGCATTATGACGTAGTAGGGCCAATCTGCGAGACCGGTGATTTTCTGGGCAAGGACCGCGAACTGAATATTGAGATTGGCGACGTACTGGCGATTTGCTCGGCCGGTGCCTACGGTTTTGGCATGAGCTCCAATTATAATTCCCGGCCAAGAGTCGCGGAAGTTATGGTCGATGGTAGTCAATACACCGTCGTACGCCAGCGTGAATCCATGGAAGACCTGTGGCGGGGCGAAACAGTGCTGCCAGATTAACCGGGGCTGTAGTTGCCAGGGTTATAGTTGCCAGGGCTATGGTTACCGGGACTGGGACTATAGTTACTGGGGCTATGGTTCCGGGGCATATGGTTCAGGGGTCATGGTTAACCGAAGCGACTGCGGGTGTCCTTTTCGGCTGATTCATTAGTAAGCATCTTGCGGCATGAAAGGGGTGGGCATCATCCGCCCCAGTGTGCTTGTCCTCGTTTATTACCCATTTTGATCACCATGTGCTCATTTCAGACTCAAAACCCTTGTTGAAAACCTCAGTTCAAAACCTCCGTTTAAAACCGCTGTCTAAAATTTATGTCCGCCTCGTTAATGTGTTGTCATACCGTGTGATGAACCGTCAATTTGGCTGGGCGAAAGAATATGGGCAGTGCCGTGTTTGGAAAAAGGTGTTCGGTAGAGGCGTATCCGCAAGAAGTCTATTTGCAAGACGTATATTTTCAAAAAAAGAGTGAAATTGGCACTGAAATTGCCTAGTAAAATCTCAATTTCGTGATATTTTGTTTATTTTTTGTACACTATATGTTGTGGTTGTCGATTTCTAGAATATACGAAAAATGAGCCTGTGAAATCATTGTTATTATAGCGTTAACATTTATAACTTATTGTTTTTTATATTATTTTTAAGTGTTACCTTTTGGTAATAATAGTATTGACAGTCTTGTGGGTTCGCCATATCCTTCATCTCGAACACAACATCTAGTGTTTGCTACATAAAAAAATCTACGTTTGCTGGGGGGCTGTACTCATCTGCCCCGCATGACGTTGATAATACTAATAATATTGGCTGTCATTCACTTCACTCAGTGGATTATGGCCGTCGTGACGAGGAAGTCCCCTATATGAAAGCCGCCCACATCAAGTCCGTAACTTCCAGTGTTGAAGACATTCCCTTTCAGGCCGCTTCCGTGGATATCTGGGAAAGAAAATACCGCTTGCAAAGTAAAGACGGCGACATCGTGGATGAAACCATCGACGACACCTATCGGCGTGTGGCTGATGCTTTGGCCGATGTGGAAGAGACGGATGATAAACGCGAAGAGTGGCGCGAGCATTTTTTGTGGGCGTTGCGTCACGGCGCTATTCCCGCAGGGCGTATCACCTCCAACGCGGGTGCATTGGCTTATAAACCGGCGACGTCCACCATTAACTGCACCGTGTCCGGCACGGTGCGTGACTCGATGGATGACATCTTGGAAAAAGTACATGAGGCTGGGCTAACACTGAAAGCCGGTTGCGGTATTGGCTACGAATTTTCGACCCTGCGCCCAAAAGGGGCTTTTGTCGCAGGTGCCGGGGCATACACCTCCGGCCCATTGTCGTTTATGGATATCTACGACAAGATGTGTTTCACCGTATCTTCAGCCGGTGGACGTCGCGGCGCACAAATGGCCACATTCGATGTGGGCCATCCAGACGTGTTGGACTTCGTGCGCGCGAAACGTGAAGACGGTCGCTTGCGCCAATTTAACCTGTCGCTGCTGATTACCCGGGAATTCATCGAAGCCGTAAAAGGCGACACCGATTGGAAACTGGCCTTTCCATTAAGTGAAAAAGAAGTGAAAGCAGACGGCGTAGACGTTAAAGACCCCGCGCAAGTCGTGTGGCGCGAATGGCCGATTCACGACAAATACATCGTTAACGACGAAGGCCTGGTCGCCTGCAAAGTCTACCGTACCATTCGTGCGCAACGTCTGTGGGACGTCATCATGTCCTCCACCTATGACTATGCCGAACCCGGTTTCATCCTCATCGACAAAGTGAATGAGATGAACAACAACTGGTTTTGCGAAAACATCCGTGCCACCAATCCTTGCGTCACTGCTGACACCTGGGTGCAAACGGCAGTAGGCCCGCAACAGGTGCAAGACTTAATCGGCACACCTTTTGAAGCCAAGGTAGAGGGTAAATTGCACGCTTCAGGCTCCGAAGGTTTTTTCAAAACAGCGACCAAAGCGATCGTGCGCCTGCAAACGACAGAAGGTTACCAGTTACGCTTAACCGCCGATCATCGTGTACGCCGTGTCAGTCAATTTACCCGTGGCACCACTGAAACAGAGTGGTGTGAAGCAGGGCAGCTGCAATCAGGTGATCGGGTTTTATTAAATGACCACCGTAAATCAGTGGAATGGAAAGGCGAAGGACTGAACGAATACAGCCACGGTCAAGGCTATCTCATTGGCTTGTTAATGGGTGATGGGACCGTAAAAAGAGATAAAGCCATATTATCTGTCTGGAAACAGGCTGCTGTCGCAAATGGCGCGGCTTCCTGCATCAACAATGGTGTGCAGGCCGTCATGGCCGAAGCCTTCGAAGCGGCTCAAAGCATGCCGCATCGTAGTGACTTTAAAGGATGGCAGGAAGTAACGGGTCGCAACGAGTATCGGTTGTCGACGGCTGCACTGACAGGGCTAGCAGAAGAATTGGGTCTGCAGCACGGCGACAAGCAAATCACCGACAAAATGGAACGTGCTTCCAGTGACTTTAGTCGCGGTTTTTTGCGCGGCTTTTTCGATGCCGATGGTTCAGTGCAAGGCAGCCAGAAAAAAGGGGTAAGCCTACGGTTGTCTCAGTCGGACTTGCCGCGCTTGGAAGCCGCGCAACGTATGTTGTTACGTTTGGGCATTGCATCACGGATATATAAAAACCGTCGTAAAGCAGGCATGCAAATGTTGCCGGACGGCAAAGGTGGGCAACAGGAATATGCCATCAAGGCACAACATGAACTAGTTATTTCGGGCCAAAACATCGAACAATATCAGTCTATCGTTGGTTTTGCCGATACCGATAAAGCCCGTCGCTTAGAACAAGTGTTAGCGGCGTATACACGCAAACTTAATCAGGAACGTTTTGTCGCGCGAGTAGAAAGTGTTAACACCGATGGTGTAGAAGACGTATACGATGTGCAAGTGCCCGGCATTAATGCCTTTGACGCTAATGGTCTTCATGCGCACAATTGTGGCGAACAACCTTTACCACCCTATGGCTCCTGTCTACTGGGTTCAGTAAACCTGACCAGGTTTGTGATTGCCCCCTTTACCGGTGATGCCGAGTTTGATTGGAAGAAATTCCGCAAAACAGTCGCTATCTTTACCCGAATGTTAGACAACGTCGTCGAAATAAACGGCTTGCCATTAGAAGGTCAGCGTGACGCCATCCTCAATAAACGACGCCATGGCATGGGTTATTTGGGTCTGGGTTCTACCCTCACATTAATGGGCATGAAATACGG